>CAXFJI010000047.1:0-11067 GCA_964003275.1 uncultured Planctomycetaceae bacterium | reverse complement strand
CAGAGGGTAACAACGCCCTCCGAGCAGGCGAATGTTGCCACGATGCTCAGTCGTATCCCCAGATTGCACGTATGCATCGATCAGTGGTGGCTGATGTGCTGCTGTATTGAGAGTTAACTTCGTGGAGTGCTTTGTACGAATAACAAATTCATACATGCCTGTTTCAGTTGGAACGATGGAGCCAATCCACCGAATCGCAAATCGACCAGATGTGAGTTTTTCGTACTCGGGTACACCTTTTTCAAAAGAAAAGTCAATCTTTTGATCTATCCGTTCAAGAACAAGGTTTTTTTGACTAAAACCTCGGCCGCTGAAGTATTGCCCTTGAAGACCACGTTGCGAATCGACTTCAGGACCGTTCCCACGAAAAAAACCGAGTAAATCAGCAAGGGTGTTTTGGTATTGCCGGTTTGTTAGTCGTGCCATTTCGACTCGTGCCGGTCGATTTCGTTCTCTGGCAACAGCAGAGTAGAAGCCGTTGTGAATATAGTTTGCTACCCGAACAGCGTCTTCCCCCGTCACCTTTGACGGATCATCTTCTGGCATTGCTTCATCGATATAAGCAGCTAATTGGTTCAGTGAAAGATCACCCAACAGTGGGTCAGGCGCAAGCTGTGTGCCGATTCCTCCTTCTGCATGGCACCTCACACATTCAGATTTAAAGATAGACTCGCCCGGAATTTCATCAGCAATCGAGACCATGCTGATGAAAAAGATAAAGCAGATGGCAGTACATAATCGTACTTTTGAAACTGAAGGATTCATGTATCCAAACGAGCAAAAACAAGCCTGCCGGCAGACGTTTGCAGAGTGCTCGTGACAGCAACTCGTATTGTCTGGCCAACGTGATCACGACCACCGTCGATAACGACCATTGTGCCATCATCCAGATACCCAACGCCTTGGCCCATTTCTTCACCAGGCTTGACAACCCGTATTTCAAAAAGATCACCGGCAACAAAGGAAGATTTTAGGGCAAGAGCAATCTCATTGAGATTCACGGTCGAGACGGATCGCACAGAAGCTGCCTTTGATAAATTCACATCATTTGTAATGATTCGACCATGCAGTTGTCTCGCCATGTCGACCAGCCTGGATTCGTCAGAAAGGCCAGGAGTGGTGTCCTGATTATCGGAGAGCACTTCTAGATTTGCCACTTTGCAACTTCTCAGACGACTCAGAATATCAAGACCTCTTCGGCCACGAATGCGGCGGGATTTATCTGTGCAATCAGCAGCATCATGAAGTTCATCAACAATAAAAGTTGGCACAACAAAACGACTTTGGAATAATCCTGTTTCGACGAGATCGGCAATACGACCATCAATGATGACCGTGGAATCCAAGAGGTTCGGTCGAAGCCCCTTCACGTCTCGAGCGAACTCAACATAGGGGATAATAAATCGGAAATCATTTCGTGTTTGCAGCAGCAGACTTGTGCAGATGTAGCAGAGAACGGAACCAAGTATGAGTGGAAGCCATTGTCGTACAGGATGATCGGAAGATAGTGGCAAAAGAGGTGTCAGGCCAAGAATCGCGATATATGTCACAAAGACACCGATGATTAGGCCGAAGTAGCTGGCAGTGATGACGGTTAAATCTTTACGTCGAATCAAAACATCAAGGCCAATAATTGCAAGAGCGCCAGATGTCAAACCTCCAAGCACAGCCCAAGCCTTCCAACCAGGCTCATCAGAGAGGATGCCCGAGTTGAGGATAAGAACAGAGATGCCTGCCGAGACAAGCAAAAATACAATTCGAAGAATAAACGTAGACATACTTAAAAGTATATCACATTCTTTGGGCGTAATCCCACTCGAGAAAACGATCAGTCATACCCGCAAGGTAATCCGCAGTACTTCGCTTAACACCAAAGTTTTTTGATCGTTCTCGGTAACTTGGAGCTATTTTATCCGGATGTTCACAATACCAATAAAAGAGATGTGAGAGTTTTTTTTGTGCAGCCTCTCGCACGCTCATCACTTGTTGGCTTCTATAGACTTGCCGAAAGAGAAATGCTTCCAGATCCTTTTTCCCTTTAGCAAGATTTTCTGAGTGGATGATTGTTTTCAAGGGATTGCCGTTGCTATCCTGAAGATTGCGTACGCTTTGTAGGGTATCAAGGCCCATTTTTTCTATGACAGCGATACTTTCTTGAACAATGTCAGCAACCTGCATCTCGACAAGTTCATGAATAATGGCGCGTCGATAGTCAAACTCGGCCAGGGGTCCATAACGATCAGTTGCTTGTTTTGCTGCATTGCGGATCAGTGGCAAATCAAGTAATTCGTTGAGTGTCACAAGCCCTAACTCAATGGCATCATCAGCATCGTGTGTGTCATATGCAATGGAATCAGCGGCATCGACAACCTGAGTTTCCAGAAGAGGACAGTGAAGGTGATGGATGTCATTGGCTGGTTGACCTTTGATTCGAGTCGATTGAGCCTCAAGAATTTCACGAGATAGGTTGAGCCCTGGGAAATCAGGATATCGATTTTCAAGCAGTTCCATGATTCGAAGTGCTTGGGCATTATGATTAAAGCCACCTTCTTCGGCGAGAAGTTCATTGAGAGTATCTTCCCCGGCATGCCCCAAGGGTGGATGACCAATGTCATGGGCGAGAGCAAGTGTTTCAATCAGATCTTCGTTGAGAGCAAGTGATCGCCCGATCGTCCGGGCAATACCAGTTACTTCAAGAGTGTGAGTGAGTCGACTTCTGTGGTAATCCCCTTGGTAGCCAGTAAACACCTGTGTCTTATGGGCAAGTCGCCGAAATGCTGCTGAGTGAACAATGCGATCGTGGTCCCGTTGGTAAGGACTTCGGAGAAAATGCTGTGGTTCAGGGTGAGCCCGCCCTCGCGAATCGATTGCATGCATGGCATATGGAGCGAGCAGGAGAGATTCACGAACTTTCCAATTAGTTGGTGGCATGGCATCAATGACTCTTTTGCGTGTGCTGTTTCTTGTGCTCGGACAATTGTTCCCAGAGGCTTTCCAGTGACTGTGGTAATACTTTTGTACCGGCAATGGTAGGCATGAAGTTCACGTCTCCTGCCCAACGTGGAACAAGGTGCCAATGAAGATGGCCTGGAAGGCCGGCTCCGGCAAGACGGCCAAGGTTGAGGCCAATATTAAATCCTTGTGCCTGCATACATGATTCAATAATTTTCTGCCATCGAATAAGGCAATGCTGAAGATCAACAAGTTGATCCTCAGTCAGTTCAGTGAGGGCTGCTTTGTGGTCGAGGGGGGCAATGAGGAGATGCCCATTTGAATACGGAAAACGGTTAATGACAACAACACTGTGAGAAGTTCTATCTACTATTCCCAGTTCCTGCAGGGACTCTAGATCAACGGCGGCGGCACGGCAAAGGAAACAGTCTTGGTCAGCCCCTGACCGCCATTGTCGAGGTTTTGGTATTTCAGTGGCATGGCCTTTATGATGGCCCTGCACATATTCGAGGCGCCATGGCGCCCAGAGGGATTCCTGATTCATAATCTGTAGGATAACAAATCAGGATCGGGATTGACGTGGTAGCACTTGTTTCGGCAAATGAAGCGTATGGAATTCAAAGTCACACTCGATATCTTTGCGGGTCCAATGGACCTGTTGCTCTACCTTGTCAAAAAACATGAGGTGGATGTAACGGAGGTCCCCATTGCGAAGGTCACAGAGGAATTTATTTCCTATCTCGACGTGCTTGAAGATCTTGCGATCGACCAGGTTGGTGAGTTTGTCGATCTTGCAAGTGTCTTATTGGAGATCAAGGCTCGAGCACTCGTGCCCCGTCCAGAAGAGACAGAAGAACAGGTTGAACCGATACGAGAGGATTTGGTTCAACGCTTGCTTGAATACAAACAATACAGAGACGCAGCAGCATCTCTGGAGGATCGTGCAAGACAATGGGAGCTACGCTTTGCTCGTTTGCCAGTTGAGAAGTCTTCCGAGAAAGGGAAACCGCCTGAGATAGTCATAGCAGATGCACATGTCTGGGATCTTGTTGGCGCAATGTCTCGGGTGCTTCGAAAGAAGGAACGTCGAAAACCACGTCAAATTGTTCATGACGATACTCCCATCGAAGTTTATATGGAGCGTGTTGAGTCGGTCGTTCGAGAGAAGGGGAGAGCTGCTTTTACCGAATTCTTTGAGGAGGACATGTCTCGTTCAAAAATGGTAGGTATCTTTTTAGCAGTGCTGGAACTTGTTCGATGTGGTCGACTTGTTGCGATGCAAGAAGATCTGTTTGATGAAATCTGGCTAGAGCCCGCAAATACCCCGCCTCGAGTCGCGGCATGATTGAAAACGTTCCAGTACGCACAATGACCCATAAGGGGCTCACTGTTGAAGGCTATTCACGAGCAGCCGTCCAAAGTTATTGGCGCATTCCAGAGTTGAAGATCGGTTTCGATCTGGGAGGTCAGCCTTGGGCTTTTATGTCTACAAGCACGTGGTTCCTGTCGCATACACATCTTGACCACATTGCAGCTTTACCAGTCTATGTTGCGAGGCGGCGGATGATGAAAATGGAGCCACCGACGATCTATGTACCTGATTCCGCAATTGAGCCAATTGAAAGACTTTTGCGTGCTGTAAGCCGTTTAGATCGCGGTCGACTACCGTGCACACTTCTTCCAGCTCGGCCTGGTGATGAAATCGAACTATCACGAGAGCATGTTGTGACTGTTTCAAGTACGACACATACCCTTCCGAGCATAGGATTTGTCGTGTGGGATCGTCGACGCAAACTCAGGAAAGAGTATCTAGGCTTACCTGGCCATAAAATTCGTGACCTGAGGCTTTCTGGGGTTGATGTCACGCAGGAAGCAAGGACGCCACTCATAGCATATTTGGGTGATAGTTCTCCAGAAGGACTTGATCAGTGTCCAGCTATGTTTCAAGCAATGGTTCTTATTACGGAGCTTACTTTTGTGGCGCATTCACATCGTAAAGAGAAGATCCACAAGTACGGCCATATGCACCTTGATGATATTCTGGCGCGTCGGGATAAGTTTCAAAATGAAATAATTATTGCCACACATTTTTCGACTCGGTATACCGACGATCGCGTACATAAAATTCTGAAAAAGAAAATACCAGACATGCTTGATGGTCGATTGCAAATCTGGCTGTAAAACCATTGGAGTGGAATACGCCCTAAGCTTGATCCAATGTGAACTGTGTTTCAAATCTCCATTTCCTATCAGGCCTGTACTCACAATGCATCAGGAGCAATTAACTCAGCAGAACTTTCCATGTAGGCATGTGTACATTCATGTACCATTTTGCCGACATCGATGTGGGTATTGTGATTTTACGTTAGTGGCAGGACGCGATGATCTAGTTGACGAATACTTCTCAGCACTGTCGAAGGAACTCCGAAGGGTAGAGGGGAGACCCATACTTGATACGTTGTTTTTTGGTGGAGGAACGCCATCTCATTTGGGGCCTCATGGTATTCGTCAGCTTGTTGAAATTATTCATAACCATTTTTGTCTTGGATCAGATGTAGAATTTACAATCGAAGCGAATCCACTTGATGTGACGCAACAATTTGTGGCCGCAGTGGTTGAGGCTGGCATTACTCGTGTCAGTCTTGGTAGCCAATCACTCAATCCAAGGACGCTTGAATCTCTCGATCGTGATCATTCGCCGGATGATATTGTGACTGCGGTGTCTCAACTTCTTGATTCTGGCATGGCAGTGAGTCTGGATCTTATGGTGGCTGCCCCTGGTCAGAAACTCGTCGAAGTCGAAAATGATTTGATTGGTATTGAGCAACTGAATGTTCAACATGTTTCTGTCTACTGCCTCACGTGGGAAAAGGGAACTGCGTTCGAGTCGGCAAGGCGTCGCGGAGAGCTGTTACCAACGGAAGAGGATATGGAACGAAGAATGTTCGAAAAAACTATCGAGCGTCTAAAATCAGCAGGATAT
Source organism: uncultured Planctomycetaceae bacterium (assembly GCA_964003275.1). GTDB lineage: Bacteria > Planctomycetota > Planctomycetia > Pirellulales > UBA1268 > CACORA01. The sequence goes on along the minus strand of CAXFJI010000047.1, from coordinate 5,132 downwards.
GAGCATTATGAGATTAGTAACTTCGCTCAGCCTGGATACCGTTGTCGCCACAACGAAGCGTATTGGAAGTGCCAGCCGTGGGAGGCTTTTGGTCCAGGAGCAGCCCGATTTGATGGACGGGTAAGAAAAACAAATCACAGAAGTACGACGACCTGGATCAGAAAGGTATTAGCTGGTGAAGACAGTACGATGGAGGTTGATTCAATGACAGCCGAAGAAGCGGCTCGTGAGCGAATAGTGGTTGGCTTGCGACGTCGTGATGGTATTGAACGTCGAGCGTTTACGTCAGCTACTGGATTTGAGATGGACGCTCTTGCAGGAAAGGTCATCCGTCAATGGGTAAAGGCAGGCCTTGCTGAAGATAATGGGTCGGACATTCGATTGACCCATGAAGGTATGATTCTTTCCGATACGATGTGGCCTGATATTTTGTAAGCATCCGAAGGTACGTGGTCTACTTCAATGAAGTAGTGAGATCGAGTAGGGCCTTCTTCCCGTCAGCAAAATACATAAGTGTGTTGTCAGCAACGAACAGCGGATTCGGGATACCAGCAAATCCTGGTGACAGCGACCGTTTTACCACAACAACCGTACGTGCTTTGTCGACATCTAAAATGGGCATTCCAGCTATTGGGCTGGAAGGGTCAGTTCTCGCGGCAGGATTTACCACGTCGTTGGCGCCAATGACGATTGCAACATCAGCCTCTGCAAACTCAGGATTGATGTCATCCATTTCACGTAGTTTCTCATACGGAACGTCGGCTTCTGCGAGAAGAACATTCATGTGGCCTGGCATCCTGCCAGCTACTGGATGAATCGCATACTCAACGTGTGTTCCACGTGCCTCAAGCGCGTCAGCCAGTTCACGAGTAGCATGTTGAGCTTGGGCAACAGCAAGTCCGTAGCCTGGAACAATGACAACCCGGTCAGCACCTTCCAAAACCATAGCGATTTCCTCGGCGCCGGCACTCTTTATTTTGCCATCATAAAATTCATCACCACCAGTCGTGACAGATGTACCAAGCCCACCGAAAAGGACTCCCGTAAGTGAACGATTCATCGCTTTGCACATGATTGCTGTCAAAATAAGACCTGAAGCTCCAACAAGCGAGCCAGCAATGACAAGCACCGAGTTGTCAATGACAAACCCAGCCGCAGCAGCTGCCAGACCTGAATAACTGTTTAAAAGGCAGATGACAACAGGCATATCAGCGCCACCGATTGGTAACGTCAACGTAATGCCGAGTGCACTGCCTGTTAGCACCAACAGCCAGAAAAAGATGGCATTCGATGGGTTTGCACATGCTCCCCACCCCAACAGCCCAACGAAAGCAACGAGAGCGAGATTGATCCAATGCCTGCGAGGGTCTGTCCAGGCCTTTTTGAATTGAGGCAATTCTTCAAGTTTTCCAAAAGCAACAAGGCTGCCACAGAAGGTGACAGCACCAATCAGTCCGGTAAGTGCTGTGGCGATGGCAAATTGTGTCCATGGCGTGAGTGCTTCGGATGCAGTACTTGTAAGCTCTGCTCCAGCGACAAGAACAGAAGCAGCTCCCCCAAAGCCATTCAGGAGGGCAACCATTTGAGGCATGCCAGTCATCGGATACTTCAACGCCATGGTAGCTCCGATCGCCCCACCAATGACTACAGCCGCGCCTAACATTATAAGAGGCCAAATGCCGTGGTTCGTGACGCTTTGAACAATAGGCAATTCAAAGCAGGCAGCAAAGATGGCAATCCCCATCCCTGTTGCTCCAAAAAATGTTCCCCGCACTGCTGTACGAGGGCTACTCATCAGTTTGAAGGCCACAATGAAAAGCATTGCGGCAACGAGATAGGCAAGATTTATCCAAGCTTGGCTCGACATGTGCAACTACTTCTTTTTTGGGTTGAACATCTGAAGCATTCGATACGTGACGACAAATCCTCCAGCAACGTTAACCATCGCTAGAATGACAGCAGCCAAACCCAGAAACGTACTCGAATTATTTGAAAGGGCACCCGCAACAACAATTGCTCCAACAGCAGTAATTCCTGATATAGCGTTCGAGCCACTCGTAAGTGGCGTGTGGAGGCGTTGCGGTACTTTGGTGATTACCTCAAAGCCAACCCACATTGCGAGCAGGAAGACAGTCAGTAAGCGAATAAAACGAGCAGCAGGATCTGGGGCCTCAGTGAGTACTGCCTCTGCAAAAAGCATCGAAAGTGTCATGAAAAAAACTCCAAATCAATAACGTGTATTTATTCCTGAACAGTTTGTTCGAGTGGAGGAAGTCCGGCGCGTTCACGTACTTTTGGGTGAACAATCTGGCCGTTATGGGTGACAAGAGTTTCACGACAGATTTCATCATCGGATGGAATCTGTGGTAGCCCATGGTCAACAAGATGCATCAGAAATGTAGTGATATTTCGAGCATACAGTTGACTAGTATGGGTTGCGACATCCGCCGGCAGGTTTGTTGGGCCTACGATGGTGACTCCATCAACACATGTTGTTTCACCGCAAGATGTAGCCTCGCAGTTTCCTCCTCGTTCAGCGGCCATATCAACAATGACACTACCAGGCTTCATCTGTGAGACCATTTCTGATGTGACAAGTGTGGGTGCTTTTTGACCTGGAATTAGCGCTGTGCAGATAACAACATCACTATCTGCGATGACTTTACCAAGAAGCTCACGTTGTTTTGTATAGAACGCCTCATCCATTGCTTTTGCATAGCCACCGGCTGATTCACTCGAACTGGTTTCAAGGTCAAGTTCGACAAACTTTGCACCAAGACTTTGAACTTGTTCCTTAACAGCAGGACGAACGTCGTAGGCGCTTACCTGAGCGCCAAGACGTTTCGCAGTGGCAATGGCCTGAAGGCCAGCAACTCCAGCACCAAGGACAAGAACTTTGGCGGGTTTTACTGTTCCTGCAGCCGTTGTCATCATTGGAAGGATTCGAGGCAAAGCAGAGGCTGCAAGAAGAACGGCTTTGTACCCTGCAATGTTGGCCTGACTCGATAAGACATCCATGGACTGAGCACGTGTGATTCTTGGAACAAGTTCAAGGGAGAACAGTGCTATCCCGCGTTCGGCAGCCTCAGCACAGGCCTCAGGTGAACCAAGCGGGTCACATATGCCTATAACAACTTGATTGCTTTTTAGGTGATTGCGATCGGCTTCCCATGCTTCTCCAGCCGCCGCCGCTGTCCGCACGGTCAAAATGCAGTCAGCACTAAACACATCACCATGAGAAACAATCGTCGCCCCTTCAGAACGGTATTGTTCATCGGAAAAACCAGCGGCAACTCCCGCGGACTCTTCTATAAATACCTCAAGCCCTGATTTGATCAAAGGCTTAACGGAGGCGGGGACCAACGCGACGCGGCGTTCTCCTGGAAAGGACTCCTTGATGACGGCGACTTTCATCAATCAGCCTGTGGTTTCACTCAATGACGGCAATGGTTTTTAATTTCTTCTGAGCATGACGAGATGAGGTGCCATTCAACACGACAGTCTCACTTCGAGATGTGGAATGCGAACAGTGTGTTCAGGGTTTCAAAATATCGCAACCTACGGGCCTTTTTATGCGTGAACAGGGCCATCACACTATTTATGGGGGCTGATGCCCGAAAGCCAATAAGGTCGCTTGCTGAAGGGGATTTTGATTGGTAACCTTCGGGACTCAAGAGTGCAGAGGATTACATGAAAACATATATGGCCAAACCCGGAGAAGTTGAGAAGCAGTGGCGACTCGTTGATGCTGACGGGAAAGTAATTGGGCGATTGGCAACGGATATCGCCAAAATACTTATGGGGAAGCATCGTCCAACATACACGCCTCATGTTGATACCGGTGACTACGTTGTGGTTATCAATGCTGAGAAGGCCGAGTTCACAGGGAAAAAGTGGGAGCAAAAAGTATATCGATGGTACACGGGGTACAACGGATTGCGATCTGAGACTGCTGAACATCGCCGAGAGCGGCGGCCGGAGTTGATTCTTCATGACGCTGTTCGACGTATGCTTCCCAAAAACCGTCTTGGACGAACGATGTTGGATAAGTTGAAGATTTACTCTGGCACTGAACATCCCCATCAAGCCCAGCATCCTGAACCAGCAGAAGTTGGTTCTTGAAAATCCTATTTTCTATAGAAGGTTAAAGTTTCATGGCAGCAGCTGAATCAAAAGCAGGTACAGACGTTATCGCTACTGGCAGAAGAAAATCTGCAGTTGCCCGAGTGCGTCTTCGTGCTGGAAACGGGATCATTCAGATTAACGGTCGTGAACTTGAAAAGTATTTTCCAACAGTGAAGGACCGAATGCTCGTTGCTGGTGCTCTTGAACAGGTAGGAAAGCAGACCGATGTCAATGTGAGTATCAGGGTTGATGGGGGCGGATCAACAGGCCAGGCCGGAGCATGCCGTTTGGGTATTGCGCGGGCATTGAAGCTATTTGATTCAGAATTGGCTGAACCACTTCGCCACCATGGTTTACTTACCCGTGATGGGCGAATGAAAGAAAGAAAGAAATACGGCCTTCGTGGGGCTCGTCGTGGTACCCAGTTCAGTAAGCGGTAGTTCTCGAGCAAAGAATTTTCAGTCAGTTTTTACCGTTTCTCTCTATATAGCTGGTACATTCGCTACGACCGGTCGGGATAGTTAGCTTTCTTCCGAATCTCTTATTTCGCCTTTTCCGTCATCGAAGGCATACTACATAAGAAGGTATTCCGGCAATTTTTTCTGGGGTAAAGCGATGGCAAAATCTAAATCCTTTTTCTTCATTGTGTGTGGTTTGCTTTGTGGCGCCATTTCAAATGACGCCTACTCTCAAAATGCATTGTCGAATACCCGTTCGGCTTCAGACACAGCCGTGAATATTCTTGATGCGGAGGCTCAGGGATTGGTGGTTGTCAAGTACATTGCAAACAACGCTCAGTCAGCCCAAATCGTCGTTGAGAACAAAACTAAGAAACCCCTCACGCTTCAACTGCCTGCAGCTTTTGCAGGTGTGCCTGTGCTTGCTCAGATGGGCATGGGTGGTGGCATGGGTGGCATGGGTGGCGGCATGGGCGGCATGGGCGGTGGCATGGGCGGCATGGGCGGCGGAGCACAAGCAACAGGCGGCGGTGGCATGGGTGCCATGGG
>CAXFJI010000046.1:0-11326 GCA_964003275.1 uncultured Planctomycetaceae bacterium | reverse complement strand
ACTACTCCTAGGACCCAGAGGAATAGATCCAACCACTGATGCAAACAACGCATGACATACTCTCATGCAGATTTCATGAACCATGGATGGTGATAATAGGTTCGGAGGCGCTGTATTCTCTCCAAACAACGCGCGTCTCTGAACCTATTTCACTTTAAGACCGATTTCATCATGACTTTATTTATTGGTTTTTTCATTTCTGTACTAGAATATTGAATACATAAGTTTTTGCCTAAGAAAGAACTCAATACGCTTCACAATTCTTCACAACAACTCGACCTACACCTGATTCCTGACGTTGGATGTAATAAACATGAAAAGGCCTGAAGCATTCTTTCCCCAACATGCTGACAAGTATTTTTCTTTCCTTCTACTTGGAGTACTGCACCTCCTTCTTGCAAGGAATTATTCCTTCTCTAGTGAGCCTTCCTTCTTGCAGCCCCTCAGTATTCCCGTTTCAAGTTTTGGTGCCGTAGCTGTAAACGAATCAATTTTTGTGTATGGCGGACACACGGCACCTGTCCACGAATGGTCAAAAAAAGCAGTGACAGGAGACTTCTTTGAACTGAATCTTCACGAGGTTGATGCGACATGGCATCCCCTGGATTCTGGCCAAGCCTTACAAGGCATGAATATTATTGCCTACAAGGGTCATATTTATCGCGCTGGTGGCATGGAACCACGAAATGAGCAAGGGGATTCAGCAGACAATTTCTCTGTAGCGACGGTTTCGAGATTTAGTTTGCAAAATCAAAAATGGGAGGCTTTCAAACCACTTCCTGAACCACGCTCTTCCCATGATGTCATTCTTAATGATGGCATCATGTATGTCGTTGGTGGCTGGGATATGCGGGGTGAAAGCGGAGGTGAATACTGGTGTGATACGATTGCATTTATTGACTTGAATGCTTCAGAGCCTTCATGGCAGACACTGGAACAGCCTTTTTTCAGAAGAGCGCTCATAGCGGCCTCTTTTCAGGATCAGATTTGGGTAGTAGGCGGTTTTACAGACAACAACGAAATCACAAGAGAAGTCAATGTTTTTGACATCAAGAAATCGTCTTGGTCCCTTGCTCCCCAACTCCCGGAAGGCCAGTTTAATGGTTTTGCATCTGCTGCGTGTGTGTTTGAGGACCAATTAATTGTGAGTGTGGCTGATGGAAAAGTTCTCAAACTTTCAAAAAATCGTAAACGTTGGAAAGTGATTGCCCACACGAAGCCGCGCATTGTTCATCGTATGGTTCCTGTTACAGATGGTGTTATTCTGCTTGGAGGTGCCCATGGCGGCCGCAATCTTGATACCGTTGAACTCATCGAGATTCCATAAACCAAAACGAGAATCATTTATTCAATATCTTCTTTGGACAGCGATTCTCTGTTTGTTCATGTCGTCTCGAGAGGCTGATGCCCAACATTCCCAATGGCCATCGTTTCTCGGTGCTGGAAAATCGTTTATTCAGGAAAAGTCACTTCCTGTTACGTGGGGGATACAACAAAACAAAGCATGGGAAGTCCAGCTTCCTGGCCACGGCCAATCAAGTCCGGTCATTTTTGAAAACCATATTTTCCTGACGGCTGTTTCAGGGGATATGAAAGACGTGAATCACATATTGATGTTCAATCTGCAAAATGGACATATAGATTGGACAGTTGCAAAAGAGACAAGCAATAAAGCAAAGAATAGTGTCTACATCAGCAGAGCAGCTCCAACTCCTACTGTAGATGAAAATGCAGTGTATGCTTTCTTTGAAAGTGGTGACCTCTTGGCGATTTCCTTCTCCGGTGAAGAGCTTTGGAGTCGTTGTCTCACTGATGCATACGGTCCGATTGTAAGCGAATTTGGCATTGCCTCTTCACCCGCTCAGCATGAAGACAAGTTATTTGTATTGGTTGACAATGATGCAACATCATATTTATTAGCAGTCTCTAAAAAAGATGGAAGCACACTTTGGTGCTCCACACGTGAAAGCCGGATCAGCTGGACATCTCCAGCCATAGTAACGCTCGATAACACAACGCAAATCATCTGCAGCTCCGCTGGCAGCATTGACAGTTACGATGTCGAGGATGGTTCACTTCTCTGGAGCTATACGACTGTATCTGGCAATACCGTAACGACACCCGTGGATTACGGCGTGAATGCTATTTTCATTGGGGCTTCGGCTGGTCGTGATGGCAGCAACATGAGAGGCGCCCAGGAATCAAACATGGTTTTGACGGCTACGAACAACAATGGCTCTTGGACACCAAAAAAACTCTGGTCAGCTACAAAAGCAACGAGTTCCTTCGGTTCACCGATTTACAGTTCAGGATATGTGTATTGGGTAAATCGTTCAGGTGTTGTGTTTTGTCACGACTTCAAAACAGGCGAACAGTGTTACAGCGAACGACTATCACAGTCATGCTGGGCAACACCATTTTCCATTGGGAATCGAATTTATTTTTTTGGAAAGAATGGTACGACAGATGTTATTGCAACTGGCCCTGAATTCGAAATTCTTTCAACCAATGAACTGTGGGGTTCAGATGATGAGGCTATCGATTCTAAATTAGTTGCCTCTGAAACAGATGGAGAGCGAAAAGCCAGTGCGCGAATGTTTGCCGGTCGCGTGCAGTATGGAGTCGCTGCCGTCACTGATAGCCTCGTGATTCGTACAGGAGACAAGTTATTTTGCATTCGTAAAGATCCACCAGAACACACGCCCTAATACGCAGTGTTTGAAATGACCGGCAGTTGGGATTCGGACAGCAACAACGCGTTATGGCCTCTTACGAGTGAACCAACGCTTTTACTTTTGTTTCCCACTGTTGCCCACTAACATTGATAACAGTGGCTTTTCATACCAATGCCTGTATGCAACAGAGAATGGACGTACTGTCATGAAACTTGTTCTATGCGTGCTTATGACTCTTTCTTTTAACCTTTCCCTGCTCGCACAGCATCTGGAAGAAGGGTTTCCTCACCAAGAGACAGATACTCATTTCCCAGAACATCATTTTCTACTTGCATCAAATGACTCTAAAAAGCCTCGAGATCAAACCGCACAGAAGCGTCCTCCTAAAAAGGAAGCCTCTAGGGCGTTCGCGAAAGCACCAGGCAATGGTAGCCGACATATTTATAAAACCATTGGCGATATTGAATTGCCGCTTTATGTCTTTCAAAATCCTCCCACAAAAAAAGACCAGAAACGTCCTGCCATTGTGTTTTTCTTTGGTGGGGGCTGGTTCTCGGGAAGTCCAAGTCAATTTGAAAAGCAATGTGAACACTTTGCAAAACGTGGCATGGTTGCCATCACTGTTGAATACCGGGTGTCGTCTCGACATTCCGTAAAAATTGATGACTGTATTGAAGACGCAAAGTCTGCGATGCGGTGGGTACGATCCCATGCCGAAGAATTTGCTATTGATCCTGAACGAATCGCAGCTGCTGGTGGTTCTGCTGGTGGACATCTCGCGGCATGTACTGCAGTTCTGGATGCTTTTGATGCATCTTCAGATGACAGGACAATAAGTGCAAAGCCAAACGCCATGGTGTTATTCAATCCAGCACTCGCTATCGCGTGGGACAAACGGATGCCAGAAGAATACCGCGAAATGGCTGATCAGAAGATGAGTGGCCGGTCACGTGCACCAATCCAAGACGTGTCTCCACTCACATTTGCATCAAAGAAACAACCGCCTTGTATCATGTTTTTTGGCACAGATGACGGCCTTCTGGAGGGTGCTCAATTGTACCAAGAGGATTCAACAAAAGTGGGTAACCTCTGCAAGATCATCACCTACGAAGGACAGGGGCATGGATTTTTTAACAGAGGTGAACACTACCATCTTACCCTCACAGCAACCGACACATTTCTTGTCGACTGTGGTTGGCTCTCCGAGGAATGATCTGTCCAAAGACTATGTTCCTCAATCCTACTGGGGATTACTCTCTTTCTTTCTACAGATGCATATTTTGGCATTTGAACCCTGCCAGGCATGAAAACCGACACCTGACCTGCAGCCTGTTGTACTGTGCTGTTTTCTTAATTTCTTTTGCCTTCAATGAGATTGATTGCGGCTTCTACATAGCGCTCACCAAGCTTTTGGTATCCATCCGGTCTCACATAGTGAAGTTCGTCTTTTTCTCCATTCAGGTCATCGGTATCGATCCATACCCACCGTGGATTTTCATCTGCTAGTGACATCTGCAGGTTCCGCAATGCCTTCCAGGCGTCACTCGGTCGTCTCTTGATTCCGAAATCACTGATGCGTCCGATAATAACGTTGATATCGTTGCGCCCGAGATCTGTTTCCAACTGTTGAATCAGGCCACGGAAACTCTTTGCGTATACATCAACACGTTCACCTTTGGCGTCGGCTTCACCCTGCATCCATATAAACGTCACTGTCTTGATGGTGGTGCCGTCCGTGTTGTCCTTGATCTGCTCAATCAGTGCGTCATATAACCGACCGTTATCCTTCGGCTTCTCATTGTTGGACGATACCCACGCTTTGTACCACATCGAGATGGGCTGACCACCTTCTGCATTTTTGATAACGATAACGTTCTCCGCACCATACTTTTCTTCTATAGCTGGAATAAAAAACTGCTTATGCTGGAAACGTTTCATGTTGGACTGACCAGAAAGCAGAAACAGATGCTTCCCTTCCTCAGCCGCTTCTACACGAGATGACAGCAGTAAGAAGAGCGCGACGAGAGACAGTATGTGTCTTGATCGCAACACATGGAAAATAGTCATGATGATTCCTTTACTGGTGTCTTGTCTTCTGAAGACCGTCCTCGTTTTGCCCGCTTCTTCTTGTTCTTTTTTGTGACCGTCGGCAGAGGTGCTTCCCAAGGCGTATTCTTCATGGCTTTCCATTTTCCGAGAGGCTCATATCCATCACGGTAATCTGACCCCGCAAAACTACTCCTGCATGAGGTGATGAAGGCAAGGGCGTGCTTGCGCATCTGTGCTGCCACGTTCGGCATCTGCTGAATCAGGTTATCCTGCTCCCCTCGGTCCGATACGAAGTTGTACAACAGATCACCTTCAGGCACATCTGCATCAAAGTTTGTGTAATACCGAAACTCACCATCGAGCAGACCGAGTCCAGGTGCGTTGTTGCTGGAAAATCGAAACGGAATCGGTCGGGCACGCCTGTCCGTCTTTCCAAGAATGAGGTCGAGCACATTATCTCCGTCGACTGGACGATTATCTGGCATCGTTGCGCCGGCTACCGCGAATGCCGTAGGCAGATAGTCCATGGTCGACATCGGTGTCTTGATTGTGATTCCCGGCTTTACTCTCGCGGGCCAGCAGACAAAAGCCGGCACGCAGGTTCCACCGTTGAACAAATGTGCTTTTTTCCCTCGCATACCATCGGTTTTTCCATGACCGCCCTGAAGAACGTGGCTGGCAGGACCGTTGTCGGCACAGAACCAAAACAAAGTATTTTCCCACTCTCCCAGTTCACGAAGCCTTGCTTCCAGCCGGCCAACCTGTTCGTCGAGTGCGGTCAGCGCGCCATAGTAATCCAATAGCTTCCCCGGCAGCCCTTTACCCTCATACATTGCCTTGTACTTCGGTCCAGCCCGTAAGGGTGAGTGAGGCGTGTGCGTCCAGATAACAGAAAGAAACGGCTTATCGTCCTTCGATGCCTGTTCCACAAATGGGATAACTCGATCCATGATGACCTTCGTGTCGTCACCCACAAGACGTTCCACTACCCGATTGCCGTCTTCCCAGTACGGATTGTCGGTCGTCGCACCCTTCGTACCGTCTTCACCATACGGGTTCCATGTGCAGACAGCATGGTGCGTCACGAAGTGTTTGTCGTAGCCAAACCATTGAGGCAAGGCGAGATGGCGGACGTTACCTCCACCCCCTTTACCGCTATAGTCTGGGTGAGGTGAACCAACATGCCACTTGCCAAAATGTCCTGTTGTGTAGCCAACATCTTTGAGGCCCTGGGCAATGCTGTATTCCTGACGCGGTAGTCGCCCATCATTCGCTCCCCAGATTCCGTATCGGTAGTAGTGCCTCCCTGTTAGCACCGATCCACGAGTCGGTGAACATACTGGTGCTGCTGCAAAAAAATAGTGCAGACGAGCTCCCTGCTGGCAAACACGGTCAAGGTTAGGCGTAATGATATCTGTATTTCCATTGAATCCGACGTCACCCCACCCATGATCGTCCGTCATCATCAGAATAATATTGGGGACTTCAGCAGCATCGACGTGAGAGGACAGGACTCCCAAGATGAGTAGATACAAAATGTTTTTCACTCTTGTTGTATTGGAGCTCATTTGTATTGGCCTTCTTCGTCGCAACGCCAGCCTACAGGCTGTCTGATGCGTTGGCAGCGATGTCCTTGAACCATCAACTTGCTTCGTATCGTGGTGGGGTAGGACGTGTTTCTAGATGATTCTTATTTCACTCGTTCCATCATTGATTCCAAGAGAATAACCACTCCCACACTCCTGGTTCATACCGAGATAGCCCCGACGCTGTTGCGTGATTGGCTCCCTTGAAAACTGAAACCCTTACCTTGGTTGAACCAGACTCCTTGAGCACATTTTCCATGGCTGAGATTCCCTCTACTCGGGGCGTGGAGTCCTTGTCTCCAACCATTGCCCAGATCGGTAGATCAATCATGCCATCAATTTTACTCAGATCGGGAATGAAGCCTTTGGGAATGATCGCTGCAAAGCGATTTGGGTAGTTCATCGCCCACTCCCACGTTCCTTTCCCTCCCATGCTGTATCCAATGCAGTATATCCGACGGAGGTCAATCTCAGGATGTGCACGGATCACGAAGTCCATCATCATTTCAAGTGAATCCGGATCCCACTGACCTTCACTTTGAGGTTCCAGAAGCATCGCCTTATATTGTTGATTCTCTGCCTTCAGTAATTGTGCAATCGCCCCCCTCCACTTTTTTTGTTCAATGTCCCGCCTTCCTCCACCAGCTCCGTGCAAGGTAACAACAAGAGGCAATCGATGCTGAGTGCTCTCGATTGGGTGATAAAGCAATGCCTTGGGCTTGAGCCTTTCAAATTGTGATGCTACGTCCTCCGGAACTTCAACGACTGTAACGCCATAGTTCCTCTGGCCATCTGATCTTTCACGAATTCTTTTCCGTTTGTCTTGCTGGGCTGTGGCAGGAAATGCAATCGTCACAAGAGCTATGATCAATACGAGATTGAGAAACTTCATAATGTAACCATGACCATGCGTAATGTTGGTAAGACGTTTTGAAACTCCTCTCAATTGTGTCTCAAGCACCTCACAATTTCCAGCGTAGGGCATCACAAAAATCACAGCCAAACCAGTCCTTGCTGTAATCTGTGAAGACATCTGAAGGGGCCTCGATTGTGTGGAACTCGTTTTATTTGCTGTCGGATGCTGTGACGTTTGTTCGTGAAATCTGTGTAGCCTCCGTGCGGCAAGCTCATGAGGAGGCTGACAACCAAAATGATGCATTGTGATCGAATGCACATGAAACGACGGCTGCCTTTTAGAAACCCCGAGTCCTTTCGACGTGTTTTGAAACCCTGTGCATCCTGCTACGGATATGAGAAGTGGTGTGTTTTCGGCATGTTAGAAACGTGGGGCTGATTCTTGACCATATCTATGTAGTTTTAGACTTCAATTCCATTCTCAAGGAGGGTCTGGTGCGACACTCACGCTGAGTCGGACCAGAACTTCTCTGAGACGGATGCAGGGAGAAGAAGTACCTTTCTTGAGATCGATGCAAAAATCCCATACTCGCCTTGCAAAACTATTCCATTGGGGATTTATCATCCTCTATAGCTATGGCTTACTCAAGCAACTCAACGATGTATCTGATTTAGAAGACTCGAGATTACTGACGTTTGAGGTCGCCTTTGCGAGTTTATTTCTCTTCATCGTATTGATGCGTTATTTCTATATGAGCAACTTTGAAACCTTTTTGGGAGCTCGCCAACCTGTACCACCAATCCACAAGTATCTCGCACGGATGATTCACATATCTATGTATGTATGTTTGGCGTTACTGCCACTCACCGGTTTAGTGATTGCAGGTTTATTTGCACAAGGATTCAAGGACGGGCTCATGCAAAATGTCGCGGTTTCCTTGCATGAGTTCTTTGCTTCGCTGAGCTACTTGCTCATTTCAATCCATATCGCTGCAGCCGTGTACTCTCGATTTCGGAGAGAAGGCATCTGGACAGCAATGGTCCCAATTTTGAATGAAGAATGAGTTCTCCCAAACCCGGTACCTGACACATAGAGAACACGTCGATACTAAAACTCAAACGTTTCTTCACGCCTCCATTCCGGTCACTCCTCGTCGTCCTGCCGCTCAAGCATTTGATCCTCATAGACTGCTTCAGGCGCTTTGTTCTTTTCTTGCTCATCTCGAAGTCGTTCCGTAGCTTCATCTAAAGAACCATTTCCTCGACGGGGCATCTTTTCTTTCCTTTAGGTTATGGATGAAATACATCATGTGAGTTGTTTTCGTTGTTCATACATACAACGATCATCGACGCCGAATGGCCGCATGCATTCGGGAAGAACAACCGTTGTATTGTCGCTCACGCTCATACTCCAAGCAATCCGAGCGTGAACATGGAGGCTGCAGTGTTCTAGTAGTCTCCAATCATTTCTCCACGACCTCGAGAACTCAGGGCACGATAGACATTAATATCAATGGTTTCATTGATTGGCCGCACAGAACCATCACAAAGCGTGAAGTGTGCATTTCCTTGATGCGGTGCAACAACCCCGCGGTCCGGACCATAGTTAATAGTCGGATCAGTGGACTGACGAGCACGATTCGGCGCAAACTCAGTGTCAAACAGCACCATGTGTCCGTGGTCGTCCCCTGGATCACCCTCATCACGACAAGCAGCTGCCCATGCATTTTCAAAGATCACATGGCCAGCACCTGACGTAATAAAATTTCCATTTTCATCTTGGATTGGACCATTGTGGCGTTCACCAATGGCAAGTGTTTTCGACAAACCATCCGTGATCTGACGAAACTTTGTTTTACTGTTTCGATAGAACACACCCTGACAGGGATCATAGGTGGGGTTTGATTCTGTTGATCTCAAATCAGGTGTCGCATCAAGGTTCACCCATTGCATCTCTGATGGCTGTGGATTCGTCGCCTGCCCTTCGGCTGGCCCCCAATTGGCGCAGTAACTTGAGCCAGCATAAAACGATGATATTGGCGACGTACCGCCGGAGTCACGAGCAACAAGCATGTCCATCGAAAACACATCCGAAGGACAAAGGTACGATGCGACAGATGTTTCACGCGCTGCTTTGTTAGCAGGCATAAAACAAGGAACATCAAAGTTGAAGGAGTCATGCAGAGCTGATTCTTCCATAACTGGCAGAATCTTTGCCCCCCAGGCAAAGCCCAAGTGGTTTGCGGCATCATCCTCACCAGAAATATCACTCGCTTGAGCATCATAATCGGCTCCACTCATGTAGAGATACCCAGGAGGGAATACACGATTTGAGGATTCGAAACTATGAAGTGCCACGCCGATTTGTTTGAGGTTATTTTTGCAGGAACTGCGACGAGCTGCTTCCCGAGCTTGCTGAACAGCCGGGAGAAGTAAACCGATCAAAACCCCGATAATTGCGATCACCACGAGGAGTTCGACCAACGTAAAGGCATTGTGTTTTTTCGTATACATGAGAGTCTCCAGTTTCTTATTGTCTGTTTCTATTGATTGCACGTGTCTCTTTAAATGCAGTAGATAGAAAGAGTCACACGCAACATGTATCGACGTCATTCCAAATCGTTTCTGACGGATGAAAACCACAAAATGCAGTTTTGATGCAAGCCGCCATCAGGACTGTGTGAAATCAAGCACACGAAAAAGCGTGCCAAATGAGCACCGAGATCAACTCAGTGCCGTCGAATGATCAGACAACTTGTGGAGGAGGAACGGGAGGAGCAGCCCGCTCGATACCAAGAAGGATTGGCAGCCAGGCATGATGCCTCTGTGCATGCAGTGACAGGTCATGTACGCTCGCCATACCGGGAAGAGGAGCAGAGATTTGAAACGTTATCAGTGACCAATGGAATGATTGATTGGCACTGATGGATGTTCCGGATGTTTTGAACGTTGGATCAGAATAGTCTATCTGGTCATCATGATGATCACCTGCAATGGAATGCCCAGCAAAATGCAGATGGTGATGGTGCCCGTGGTGAGCGTGGGAATGTGAGGCATGTTGCCCATGGCTATGCCCTGTGAGCTGCTGGTCACCTTGCCCATGCGTCTGGTGGTCGTGCTGTATCCCTACCACCATGCTGGACGTAATCAACGAAAGCCCCAGAAGGACGGATGTCGCTATTTTCAAAATGTGAGGAAATGATCGCATATTCACTTCATCCCTTTGCCCGCCGACTCATCATATCTGTGTATTCCAAACGGGGCAAAGAAATAATTCTCTTTTTCTGGCTATTTTCTAGTGACAATAGTGATAATGACGAAATGACAACGCCACTTTCTACCTAAAGCACGAGTGAAACCCTATATTCCACACAATTGTATGGGTCTGCCGCACGTTCTGGCTGGGTTCAGGCCAAACTTGAAGACTGCTTTCCTTGATCGACAACAACGACGTTTTGCGTTGTGTGTCCACATGCGGCGGGGAGTACGATAATGGCATTCCAAGAGGGCTTGACCATGCGTTTCTTGATCGTTGCTGGTGTGGCAATTGTCTTCGTACCGTGCATGGCACCTGCACGTGATTCCACGGACGGACATCTAACAAACGAGACTCCTGCACACTCTAGCTTGCACGACATCATCATAAGCCACGGTGATGAGAATAGGGTACTGGCACTCTTTCACCTCAAGGAAGATGGGTCATCTCGGCGCAGGATTACAAACGACGAATACAACTGCCTGATGCCATCCTGTTCTCCTGACGGAAAAAAAATCGTATACGTGCGACAAAGTTCTACAGGTATGGCACTTTGGCTCACAGATCTTGATGGAAAAAACGCAAGAGCACTGACAACCGCAGGGAGAAACCTTGTGCCCTCTTGGTTGCCTGACTCCACCCACGTCGTTTGGATGAAGTCTCAGCCAGGAAAAGATCCATCCCATGACAGTCAGCTTCACATCCTCAACATTGAAACAGGGAACTCACGAAGACTTTTCACCGATCCAACGCAGATGGGTTTTAGCAATGCCATGCCAACAGTTTCACCCACCAGAAATGAAATTGCCTTTGTTTCAAATCGCAGCGGTCACATGCGAATTTGGGTGAGTCAACTTGATGGAAGTGACGCGCGTCTTGTCTCTCCCCCAGATATGGAAGATCAC
>CAXFJI010000045.1:0-11371 GCA_964003275.1 uncultured Planctomycetaceae bacterium | reverse complement strand
GCCAGCTTGCGGTTGTGAGCCAGCTTGCGGTGCAGAGCCAGCTTGCGGTGCAGTAATTGAAGCTGCTCCTGCTGCTCCAACACCAGATGCTTCTGCTGCAGCAAAGCCTTCAACAAAGGTAGTAGCTGTTAGCCGGACCGTTGAGGTCAAGTAATCCATTGGGTTGATGGGTCGATCGGAGATCTGTTGCCCGACTTCGGCCAGTGAGCTCCGCCCGGAAAATTTTTCCGGGCGGAGTTTTTTTATGGCCTCATCTGACTCAGACTGGTGGTTGGAAGGCTGACATCTTCAACAACTGATTGCATGTCTTTTTGAAGTTGATAGCCCAAAGCTACGTAACTCTGAATGCTATCAGCAGCCTTAACAAAGTCGTCAATGGCAGGATCAACGAGATGCGCTGCTGAAATCTTTTCCGTAAGAACGGTAATATCGTGACTCAAACCTGAGCGCACCCATGTAAAAAGCAACCAACGAAGCATGAGGCCCCATACAATGATCCACACGAATGACTCTTGCAGAAAACCTGAGCCCTCGAGTGATCGACCTTCCCAGAGGTGGCCATAGAAATAGTTCCATCCTGAACGAAATAGTACAACAGCGATAAGCGAAGAAAAAAGAACCTCAAAAACAAGTCTGATCCAGGGGCCATCAATGCGAGAACGGCGATCGCTTACAAGTCGCTCGATACCTGCTGCAAGCCAGCGCCCTGTGCGTTCAAGAAGTGTATGTGCCGTCTCTAGGGCCTGGGTATCATCCAACCGAGATCGCCCAACCATCGGAGCAACTATTTTCGCCCTGCCCGCGGATCCAGCAAGAACGCTTCTTGATTGTTCAACGTCTGCTTCTGTCAGCCCAAGTTCTTCAACTGCCTGCCACGAGGCTTTGCTACTGACATGCTGGGAAGATTGCCCCGCCAGAAGTTTACCAATCAAACCTCCTGCAGGACGCATGCGGCTCCAGAATGAACCTATCGCCGCGACAACATGCAGAAACATGGCAAATGGACCACCATGCCATCTGTCAACAACCTCATCGGTAAGAAGTCGCTGCCATGCCCGACGATTGCTCTGGAGATTCTCTCCAATTGAGTGAGATAAGATTTTTTCGAGCCGCATACGTTCGGAGTTAACTTGATCAGCAAACGTATTGACTGATTCTCGAACTTGATCAAGTTCGAGTACCGCCTGACTGATGTACCATGAAGCAAGGCTCAGGGCTCCGGTGCGACGCACGCGCCGCACGGCTCGCCCGACAAGCTCTTCACCTATTGCTGTTAGCAACTGCTGGAAGCCTGGTGCTGGCACAAGACCGGCAGCAGAACACCGTGCAGCATCTAGGGCATCAAAACGAAATATCTTTGGTACTGAAAAACCTTGAGACTCAAGCTCTTTTTGCCAGTCATCGCGTATATCTGGATCACGGGACGCATGTGTTTGCACAAAGAACAGCGGACGACCGGGAGCAAACGACTGCAGTTCTTGAGCCATAATCCATGATCGATACTTCTGAGCAGTTGCCACAACAAGTAAGACATCACAGGAAGGTAAAACCGTGGCGAGCATATCTCGATTTCGATTGGCGTCACTGGGACGCGAGGTCTCCTCGCGTGATGGGTTCTGTATTTCCTCCTGTGTGTCCGGATCAGGACAGTCAATCAAAATGATGTTTGCAACCGCTGGTGCTTCACTTCTAACAACACGAGCGTTCATTGCGTCTATTGGCAACCACGATGGGTCGACATCATCTGCAATCACCACGATCGGTGTTGTTGTCGTTGGCCTGGAAACATCACTGGCGGACGACACATCTCGGCCTGCTAAAGCATTGACAAGCGTACTTTTCCCTGTCCCCGTACCACCGACGACTCCAACAACCAACATTCTTGATAGTTCATGACGAGTTCGTTCGAGACGAGGTTCTACACGTTCCCACTCAGAGCGGATCCGACGTGCAGGTAACCATGGGAGCTCTGAACAGGCCCACGCTGAAAGCGATTCAATCATTTCATCAAAATTGTGAAAATCAGACGCATGAATCTCGTCATCTGACTGCTCTTTCGGAAGACCTTCACTCATTGGGATAACTCCCGTTCACATTGTTCAAGAATCTCGCGAGCTTGCGTGAAATCCGGACACTCCCCGACTGCTGCCAAGCGATCAATCTCATCAAGGCGATCACCTAAGACAACATTGTGAAGTGTTTCAGCAAGGACACGACTTCGCTCTGCTGACCACCCAGCAAACAATGACTCAATTAAGGGCCTAAGGCCGGCAACGGTCATGCCAAGAGCTCCCTCGCCGGCAACTGTTGCTGCTCCTCCAACAACCACATCACCTACATGATGGACAAACGTCGTAAGTCCACCTGCAGTAGCTGCTGCAGCCGGCACCGCGGCAGCACCCGCCATCGCGAGACCAACTGTAATTGCAGGTCGAGCGACAGCACCGACATTTAGGCCAGCGAGTATCCATGCCACCATATCAGGATTATCTTTTGCAAAGGCATCGAGTTTTTCTCGTGCAAAGGTGCGGTAGTCATCCGTAATGATGGGCAAGGCGGCATGTCGCTGCTCGAGATCGGCATACCAGGCTGTTCGATCACTTGACAGAAGACGGCTTCCGAGGACCTGATTCAGGCGTGAATTCACACGACATGTTTCATCAAGTTTTTCGATAAAGTCACTCATTGCTCGCTTCAGTGCAGCAAGCTCTGCAGCTGCATAATCCTTTTTCCTCTGCTTCTCTGAACGAGTGATCCCAACACGGCGCGCAGCCCATTTTATGCCAGTGCCTGCAAGGTGGTACGCTCGGCTCACTGTGAGATCAAAGCCAGAACGGCGCGGCTTGAGCCATTCCCATATTTCATTCCACACAATTTCGCGTGGCGGCGTTGGCATCTCAACGCATACCTGACCTTCGTGCGAAAGTAAATCCTGAGCTTCTTTCCACTGCATCGCTACCTGTTCGAAATGATCAAGCCATGCGCTGAGTCCAGTATTGGGATCAACGACTACACGAAACGCACCCTCCATTGCGTTCCTTTTGATCTGGTCAAAACTACTTCCCAAAAGTCTCTTCCTTATTTCAATTTCAGTAGTATCAGGAGAATATTCTGCCAGCTCATGAAATTGGAGGTTCCTAGCATCAGCAGCAGGCCTGTCAAAGGGAACAGCATAGACAGCCATTGGATTGGCATCAGTCTCAGCTTCAAAGGTCTTCAGCCATCCAGCAATTGTGTGTCTTTGAGCAGGCCACTCCACCATATTGAAAACAATGATCATTGTTTTCTTGGCTAATGCAGCTGCTCGAAAAAAATCACGTATTGTTGCATCGTTGTATTTTTGTTGTGTCAAAACAACCACAACGATGTCACATGCATTTTGGATTAACTCAGCTCGATGCCAATTACTTTGGAGTGTGCCGTCAATATCTGGTGTATCAAGAAGTACTACCTCTGATGGCTGGGTACCGCTTACATCCTCCCGCCAAATGAGAATATCTGTTTCGGTGGGATCCAGTGCAGCATCTTCATTCGTCCACTGACGCACTGTAAATCCCGGAAAAAGCTTTGCTAAATCGAGTCGTTCAACAGCCCCCTTGGGCACGCTTGCCACTGGGTGTCGAGTGCGGGCAGCCTCCGGAACAGAACGACTGATCTCACTTCCAGCCAAAATATTTGCAATCAAACTTTTCCCAGTATTCGTCCCTCCACACACTGCAACTACGAGAACGGGTTCATGATCAAGTTGAGGTCTTAGTTTTCCAAATAGGACACCATGCCAATCAGTCTGATGAGGATCCTCAACTCCCATAGCCTCAGCAATAGGGATAAGCACATCTAAACACGAACAAAGTTTTCGTATGCAATCCGCCCACACAGCAAAAGCTCCAGGAAATGCACGAGAATCTTTTTTGGAATCTTTTTCGTGCATGTTGTTCTCTCTAATTCGTGCTGCGCCAGTTTTCCTCATTGCCGCACAATTTCGAAAGGTCTAAACTATTCTTTGAACGTGATATGGCTGTCACTCACCTGAGATGCAGTTTGTCTTCTCTGGTGCCGCTTCGCAAATCATCCCCAAAGAAAACCGTGTTTCATGATTGAACGTCGCCCTTTATTTCCTGGTATTATTGAAATAAACCATCAAGCCGGATATCGAATAGGTTGCAGCGTTTATCTGGTTTTTGATGAACGAGATTGGATCCTTGTCGATGTTGGGTATGAAGAAACCGTCGAGGAGATTATTGAGCTCATTCGGCAACTTGATTTCCCTCTGTCTCAGTGTCGTGCATTAGTAGCTACACATGCAGATGTTGACCACATTCAGGGGCTCTCGAAGGCAAAAAGCATCTTGAAAGCACCCGTCTTCGCTCATCCAAATGCTGTCTCCTCGCTCGAGTCCGGTGATCCGATCAAGACGTTTGCTGAAATAGCTGCACAGAATGTCCATATGCCAATGCCACCTGTTAAAATCGACCGGGAGATAAGTGATGGGGATACGATTGAGGTTGGCTCTCAGCAAATCGAAGTCTGGCACACCCCAGGACATACGGACAGCCAACTGGCATTCCAACTCGGTGAACTTCTTCTCTCTGGTGATAATATTTATCGAGATGGATCCGTAGGTGCCATTGACGCACATCATGGAAGTGACATTCCCGCATTTATTAGATCCCTTCAAAGAATCCGTGACAGTGACATTAAATGGCTCCTGCCAAGTCATGGTCCTGTTTTCCAGAAGGATGATGAGCTTCTTGCGAAGACAATCTCACGCCTTGAGCATTATTTGACTCTGGCAGACTTTGGCACGTGTGCTCCCCATTGGCCACTTATCGATGAATGGGACCGTGAATTGGCTGAAGGTCGAATGCCCACAGAAGTTTCAGCATCTGAACACCATGCATAACATTTAGCAGCGATATGCGATATTCTTTCCTGAGTGTTCTTGCTGGTATTGAATGAGTGCATCTTATGCCAAGGCCAGGAAATCAAGACGAACTTGCGCGGGAGCCTGAGGCTCGACTTACCCCTCAAGACTTGTTTTTTCTCTGGCAAATCGCAAAGGATTTGCAGAAATGTGATTCGGTTTTGCAAGCTGAGACATTAATTGCAGAAACAAACAGCTCTTCCCTTGGTTCACCTCTGGTGCAACAGGCATTTTTAGAGACGACCGAGCCAATATTAAAGAACCTAAAAGAACGCGAAGAACTGAAGGATGTTGTCACACGTGACCCGCTGACAAAGCTACACAATCGACGTTTCATGGAAACTGAGTTATGTCGTCAGATTGACGCAATACAGGGTCACAAGACACCACTCTCACTAGCAATGATCGACCTTGATCGCTTTCGAGTATACAACCGTCGGCATGGTCACATTTCGGGAGATAGAATGCTTCAAACCATTGCATCTCTTCTGCTAAAACTTTTATCAAATAGTTGCATTCCGTGCCGTTATGGTGGCGAAGAGTTCGTGCTCATTATGCCTGGGATGACATCGATGCAAGCGCGTACGCAACTTGAGTTCTTTCGCAAGCATCTTGCGGCATGTACCACGCACCCTGACGGACAACCCATTTATCCAATTACAGCTTCTATTGGGATTGCTGAGTTTCCTAACTGCGGTTTAACAGAGACAACATTACTCAATGCCGCGGACCGAGCGATGTATCATGCAAAGAGAGCCGGACGTGACCAAATCTGTCTATTTACCCCAAACTAATAGCAGTGTTCCGTCATAGAAGACACTCACAATTTCGCATGCACAATGGCTGATGATTGTTAATCAACACCTTTTTATTGTTGATATCTCCGATTGCGAACACGTGCTGTCGCGTTGATTGCAATGCATAAGATTCCGTCAAGCTTTGTCGATTTTTCCATAAAGAACGATCATATGAGCTGACGATAATAAAAAAGATTCTTTTACACAGGGGGACATTCTGATGACACGGCACGTGATTGCCACGGCTGCCATTGCATTTGGAGCTATTTTTCTAGTTCCTACAAATGCATTCAGCGAACAGCATTTTCCAGGCCGACAGGCCTATGGATATCAATGGGGTTCTTCATACAACTCCCATGATTGGAATCGCCTTTACCATTATCCGTATGTCTGGTATCCGCAAAACTTTTACGCGGACGGTTACTATCAAAGCGCAAATGACTTGTATTACCGCTATCCGCAAGAAATGCGTGTGCCGGTCTATAACAAACGCTGGCAGAATTATTACCCGAAAGGACGTCGATACCACCAGGGCCATCACTTCAAACTTGATGTATTCTAAGGCAGCCGCTGGAATCCGGTAATCAAAGACGAAATTTTATTTAGGACGATTGAAATCCCCTACGACTGTCGGGGGATTAGCTACAGTTGCAACAAGCGTGGATATCGCTTGATCAATTTGCTTCAGCTCAATCCACTCATCTGCAGTGTGAGCCTGATCAATGGAGCCTGGCCCAAATACGACTGATGGAATACCCACAGATGCATAGATGCTGGCATTCGTCCCATATCGAGCCGCACAACATTGTGGGGAGTATCCAACAAGTCGGGCTGCCGATGAAAGAGACTCCGTAACACATTTTGAATCAGGATTCTGATGAGAAAGCCCACCACTTTCGAGAAATGGTGTGATATGTTCAACGGCCGGATCGTCATATTCTGATCGGATTCGATCAACAACGTCAGCTCTGGCTTCGGATGGGATTTCCTCTGGTAATACACGCCGCTCAATCTCAAGAACAACCAGATCAGGCACAAGATTGACTCCAACACCTCCTTGAACTGTTCCAATACTGACTGTTGGCGGACCACAAGGGTTATCTTTGTTTTTTGAAGTCAAGTCTGCTGCCAACGACTCAACGGCAAGAATCACGTGACCCGCACGATAAATCGCATTCTTGCCATGCTCTGGAAAAGAACTGTGTGAAGCCGTCCCATGAATACGGACCTGCCAGCGAACAGCTCCCTTATGCTGTGTAATGATATTGAGTTCTGTCGGTTCAGCTACGATGGCGGCGTCCGGTACCGAACCAACAAACTGCTTTAAGGGAGATGCTGAGGCACTGGTTCCCCATAATGACGAAAGTGCCTTTGCTCCAGAAAAACCGAATTCTTCATTAATCGTAGCAGCGAACAAAATAGTTGCATATCGTGGAGCCTCGCTTGACCGAAGGTGTTCCAAGGCCTCGAGCATTGCTGTCATACCACCTTTGACATCGCAGGCACCCCGGCCATACAGTTTGCCGTCTTGCACGACAGGGGTAAATGGAGCAATCGTCATACCATCTACCGGAACTGTATCTTGGTGAGCATCCCAGAGGATGACTGGTGCTCCGGGCAAGGTCGCATCAAGCCGTGCGTAAACATTGCATCGCCCTGGAGAAACCTGATGACGAAAACACGGTAGACCTGCAGCGGTAAACCGCTGCATGAGATACTCGCTGACCCGGGTCTCCAAATAATGAGGGCCCGACACCTGTCGGCCCATCGGATTGACACTCGCTCGACGCACGAGCGCTGCTAGGGTATCGGTCATCTGAGACATCTTGCGTACCCTACCACATGTACACCGCCACTGACCTCACCCTGTAAACAATTATGTATATCTGATCCTAAGCACCCCCCTCAGTCGAAGGAGGCCCATTGATTGGAAGACAAAAACCCCTCAAAAAATACGTTTTCTGTGGTTTCAGAGAATCGTAACATGGCACGGGCTTGTGTTTCCGGTGACTTCGTGAGTAATTTCACAATGTAGTATTTTGTCGCTGATTTTCGCATATCTTACCTTTTGACGCTTCGTTCCCTCTAAAAAGCTTACCTACCTTATGGACGCGATCCTCCCCGTCCTGCTGTTCGTCACAATTGCGGCTACCGTATCTATTGGTCTGGTGGTATTTGCAGAATTCATTGGGCCGAAACGTCAGGGCCCCGTAAAGGAAATGCCATATGAAAGTGGTATGGATCCTGTTCATGACACTCGACGTCGATTTGATGTTCGCTTTCATTTGGTCGCCATCACTTTTTTAATCTTTGATGTCGAACTGTTGTTTCTCTACCCGTGGGCAGTCGCCAGTCGCTCTTCTGCAGGTATCGAAGCAGCTGTTTCTGACGGACTGGTATCAAGTCGAATTCTTGTCTTTGCAGCTGTAATGGTTTTCACAGCTCTTGTCATTGTCGGCTTTGCCTACGATTGGAAGAAAGGGGTGTTCCGATGGCGATAGACGACACGAGTCTTGAACTTCCAGAGAATGTGGTTGTTAGCAAACTTGATGAATTAGCAAACTGGTGTCGAAAAAATAGTCTCTGGCCAATGCCTTTTGCTACAGCTTGCTGTGGCATTGAACTGATGGCCACTGGAGCAAGCAAGCATGATTTATCTCGCTTCGGAGCTGAAGTCTTTCGATTCAGCCCTCGTCAATGCGACCTTATGATTGTCGCAGGCAGAGTAGTTATGAAGATGCTTCCTGTACTTCAGCGAATATGGCAGCAAATGCATGAACCAAAATGGTGCATCTCAATGGGAGCATGTGCAAGTACTGGAGGAGTATTTGACACATATGCTGTTGTCCAAGGGATCGACCGCTTTATCCCCGTTGACATGTATGTTCCTGGATGCCCTCCACGCCCCGAGCAACTTATCCAAGCCATTATTGATTTGCAGGATAAAATTCAGTCTGAAGGAACCATTACCGGGAGAGAATTTAATACCCAGCAGCGACAACAAAAGAAGAGGGCTTTGGTTGAAACCACGGATTCGCTGACCACTGATGCTTCGCGCAATCCTGTCCTTCAACGCGAACTAACTGCTGGCTTTCATCCTCCGTCCTAAATCCACCCTTTCATACAATTTGCTTTTCAATGACGAATCTGCCTCTCGCTCTTGCTGATGTCATCGCTGCTGTTCGCGAACGTTTTGATCCAGTCACCACCTCTTCATTCCGTGATCAGACACGAATGGTGATTTCTGAATCACACTCGTATGAAGTATTGGAATTTCTCAAACATCTCGCGTTCGACTTGCTGATCGATATTTCCTGCGTTGATTACCTCGATTATCCCGATGCTGAGCATCGCTTCGGCCTTATTTATCTGCTGTCGAGTACGACCACCAATCAGAGACTTACTGTAAGAGTGTTTGTTGACGATCCTCATCCATCCGTCAGAAGTGTTGTTGGGATCTGGTCTGGGGCGAACTGGCTGGAGCGAGAAGTTTGGGATCTTTTTGGAGTCAGATTTGAAGGCCACCCGGATCTCCGTCGCCTTGTTATGCCAGAGGAGTTTACAGCACACCCTCTTCGAAAGGACTATCCTCTTCAGGGACGCGGTGAACGTCACAATTTCCCTGTCATTACGAGAGACCAAAGCTAGCCAATGCCCATAGCTTCTCCAACACCCAACGTCCAAAAACATACGTCATCCGCTGTACGGAGTGAGGATTATCTGTGGACGCTTAATTTTGGCCCGCAACATCCAGCCACCCATACCACACTTCGTATTGTCTTGAAGCTCGAGGGCGAACGAGTTGTGGATGCGCTGCCAGAAATAGGTTATCTCCATTCGGGTTTTGAAAAAATTGGTGAGCACCTTAACTTTAATCAGTATGTGACAGTAACTGACAGGATGAATTATATCTCGCCCATGGCAAATAATGTGGCGTGGCATCATGCCGTCGAGAAGCTTCTGGGTATCGAACTCACCCCGCGTTGCAAGTATATTCGAACGATTATTTCTGAATTAGCTCGAATCAGTGATCACCTTCTTTGCAATGGAGCTGTTGGGCTCGACACTGGTGCTTTTACATTTTTTTTATATGCGTTTTATCAACGAGAAGTCATTTACGATATTTTCGAAACTTTATGTGGTGCGCGATTCACGAACTCGTACACTCGTGTCGGAGGAGCTTCTCAGGACTTCACGCCACTTGTAATTGAAAAAATCCGTGCCTTTGTAAAAACGTTTCCGAAGACGCTCCACGATATGGAGCGACTCCTAACTCGTAATCGCATCTTTGTTGATCGCACCAAAGGGGTGGGCGTTCTTACAAAAGACGAAGCAAACAACGGCAGTGCAACTGGCCCTGTTGCAAGAGCGAGTGGTGTAACCCGTGACCTGCGGAAAGATGAGCCCTATCTCGCCTATGAGGATTTTCAATTTCAGGTCGCCTGTGCTCGTGCTGGTGACTGCTACGCTCGTTACTTAGTTCGAATGGAAGAAATGAGGGAGAGTCTCAAAATAATTTCTCAAGCAATCGAAAATCTGCCGAGTGGTCCTGTTGATATAGGAATAGATCAACGAACAGCATTACCAAATAAGCAGCAAGTCTTTTCATCTATTGAAGGAACCATTTCACACTTTGAACTATCCATGAGCAACCGTGGGTTTGAGGTTCCATGCGAGGAATCCTATGCCGCCATCGAAGCGCCTAACGGTGAACTTGGCTTTTTTGTTGTTGGCGATGGGAATGATGTGGCATATCGCGCCCGCTGCCGTCCGCCTTCCGTACTCCATTTCTCACTTTTTCCACAACTTATTCGTGGCCACACCCTCTCAGATGTTGTTGCTGTACTTGGCAGTCTCAATATTATTGCTGCGGAACTCGATCGCTAAAACGAAATAGGCATCTTATGATCGCTCCTCGCAAAATCCTTACTGATACGATGCTCGCTAAGATTGAGGCGTTGGCTTCACGCTATCCCACTCGACAAGCACTTACGCTACCAGCACTTCATATCGTGCATTCAGCATTGCGACAGGTACCACTAGAGGCCGTTGTTGAAATCGCTGATGTTTTGGGTTTGGCTCCAGCAGAAGTTCAGGACACCCTCACTTTTTATCAATTTTTTCACCAAGACAAACCTCATGGGAAAGTTCGGGCTTTTGTTTGTCGATCGATCTCCTGTGCTCTGCGAGGCGGTGATGAACTGCTCGAACACCTGTGTCAAAAAAATGGCATTAAGCCTTACGAGACCACAGCGGACGGTGAGCTTACGATCGAACCTGCTGAGTGTCTTGGCGCATGCGACTTTGCGCCGTGCATCTTGGCAAATGATGAACTTTTGAAAAATCTCAATCCTGAAGCCGCTGACAAAGCCTTGGACGATGTGAAAGCGGGGACTCAATGACGACTGAGTTTCAGCCTGTTCTCCTGGAAGCTGTTGGGCAGCCTGATAGCTATTCTCTCTCTAGCTACAAAAAACGGGGCGGGTATGAACCACTTCGCCGTCTCCTCAAGGAAAAAAAACCTTCGGACATTGTTGAGTTAGTAAAGTCATCCGGCTTACGGGGGCGTGGTGGTGCTGGTTTTTCAACGGGACTAAAATGGACATTCTTGCCAAAGGATCATCCCGGCCCTGTCTATCTTTGTGTCAAT
>CAXFJI010000044.1:0-11489 GCA_964003275.1 uncultured Planctomycetaceae bacterium | reverse complement strand
GACGGTTGATGCCCCAAGCCCCGCAGGCATCCCACCGACGGTGAAAAACAAAGCACGTATCTCTGGCCGAGAGCATGATCCAGACTCCACGAACAATGAATTTGAGGTTAGCGTACTCCCACAGTATGCCGATCTCGAAGTGGGGAAGCAGGTTTCAGATACAACGCCAAATGTTGGTGACATCATTACCTACACGATCACGGTTACAAATAAGGATGGAGATCCCGCTGAGAATGTTGAGCTCACTGATACGCTGCCAGCTGGGCTTTCCATTGTTGGTACGCCAGTAGTCAATGAGGGAACAGTTTCAATTGACCCGGGAACCGGTTCTCTCATTTGGGACATTGGGACAGTGTTTGTTGGTTCTCCTGTAACCCTTTCCCTGCACGCGGAAGTGCTTGCACCAGCGACAGGTAACCCAGTACCACAGACAAACGACGCATTCATCACGGGGGTCGACCAATACGATCCCGACACTACGAACAATGCTGCTTCTGTTACTGCAACACCACAATACGCAGATCTTCGTGTTACAAAAATGGTAGATGATCCGGGTCCAAATGTTGGCAATAATATTTGGTTTACCATCAACGTTGAAAACCTGGGTGCCAACCCGGCAACGAATGTCACGATTGATGATCTGTTGCCGTCAGGGCTTTCTTATGTTTCTGCAGACCCAGCAGTCGACTATGACCCGGGGACAGGGATCTGGAATGTTGGAACAGTGGACGTTGGACATACAAAATCCCTCCTGATCAGCGCTGCAGTGGCGGTCTCTGGGAGCTTTACCAATGTAGCACGAGTCAGTACGACAGATCAGTTTGATCCTGACCACACCAACAATGAAGGATCGGTAACCGTCATTACCCGTGAGGCAGATCTTGTTGTCACCAAATCAGTTGATGATCTCACACCAAATGTGAATGATTTTATTACGTTTACGGTGGACGTGACAAACAATGGCCCTGACATTGCCAACAATGTTGAGATTACGGATACCTTTCCTTCTGGTCTCACCTTCGCTTCGGCAATACCCTCACAGGGGACCTATGACGACAGTACCGGCATCTGGTCAGTTGGCACGATTGATGTGGGGAGTTCAAACAAGCAGACGCTTACTATCCTCGCCCAGGTTGATGAACCAGCACCCGATACGGTTCCAGTGCCACAGATCAATGAGGCTGAAGTCACCAAGGTGGATGAGCATGATCCAGAGCCACTGAACAACATTGGAGTGGCAACGGCAACGCCCCAGTATACGGATTTACTCCTTGAGAAAGAAACGTCGAACGTTCAGCCGAATGTTGGTGATCAGTTTACGTATACAGTCACGCTGACAAACAAGGGGAAGGTTACTGCAACGGATGTTGAGGTCAAGGAGTCTTTTCCAAGGAACATTTCTATCATCGACGTCATCCCGTCAAGCACGCAGACGCAAGCCTATTGGACTCCCAATGCGTTACAGACGGGTGGTGTCTGGTCGGTGCCGTCGATTGCTCCTGGTATGGCTGAGGTCCTGATCATTCAGGCTGAAGCGACTGCAGCAAGCCTTACCTACAACGTTGCCGAGATTACACACAATGATGTCTGGGATCCCAATTCTTCAAATAACATTGCACAGTCACCAACCGATCCACAACAGGCTGACCTTGTTGTTACGAAGACGGTTGATAATCCAAGACCTGAGGTCGATTCTCAGGTCACCTTTACGGTCACCGTAGAAAACATCGGTCCTACGGATGCCCAAAATGTCAATGTTCACGATCCACTCCAGACGGGCCTCAGTGCGTGGGGCAATTCCCCCATTGTCCCTTCTACTGGCACGTATGATGAGATGACGGGTCTGTGGGCGATTGGTCCGCTGACAACTGGAAACACGGCAACCCTCCAGATACTTGCCAATGTTGATCCGCCAGCGTCAGGCAGTGGTTTGGTTTCACCCACTCCAAATATTGCCACGGCCACATCAGACACAATTGATCCCAATCCTGGAAACAATACGGACTCTTCCACAGTGATACCACTTCAGGCTGATCTGGTAATTACAAAAAAGGCAAGTGATGAGCGACCAGCGATTGGCAGTTTCTTTGACTACACGTTTGAAGTCGCAAATCTTGGTGCGGACACAGCGTCGAATGTATTCGTGCAAGAAACTTTCCCGACGGGTGTAACGTATGTCAATAATTCATACGTAGTCAGCGGCGGCTCCTACGACCAGGGAACAGGATACTGGAACATCGGAACAATGGATCCGGGTGATCGCCAGTCATTGACCATCACTGTTCAAGTGACTATTGGGAACAGTGGTGGAACAATTATCAATACAGCAGAAATCAACTCTGGCACATGGGACCCAGATAGAACAAACAACATAGCCACGGAAACGGTTGTTGTGCCTCCGCGTGGGGTCATTGTCGGAACTGATATCGGTTGTGAGACAGGACCGTTTGTTCGAGTGATTGATCCGGATGACGGTTTTGACAGGATCACGCCATTCTTTGCCTATGAACCTTCCTTCCGTGGTGGTGTACGGGTCTATGGTGCTGATGTCACAGGTGATGGTGAACCAGACATCATCACTGCACCCGGACCAGGTCGCCCCGGTGAAGTGAAGGTTTGGGAAATTATCCATGGGAACGCGTATGAGAACACTGATTACAGCTTCTTCCCATTCGGACCGAGCTATACCGGCGGTATTGAAATATCAGAGGGTTCTATTACAGCCACTGGAAAGACAGAGATTGTGGCCGCTCAGAATCTTGGTGGGCTTGTCAGTGTCTTTGAAGTGAATCCTGGTGCTGCAACCCCAATCAACACCACGCCAGTACGACAGCTGCGACCCTTCGGCTCAAGCTACCTTGGTGGAGTGACCATCGATACAGCTGATATTGGTGGAGTGACTGGTGGCACGGTGACCTCGGATATCCCGGATGGCATTATGGAGCTGTTTATAGGGAGTGGCTTCGGGATACCGGCACAGGTCAGAGGGTATAACGGCACCACCACATCACCCACGCTGTTTGATTCCTTTAGTGTGATGGGCAGTGGGTTTAACCGGGGTGTCTCAGTTGCCCGGCTGCCGCAGTCTTTCCGGACGGTATCAGGCCCTGATATGCTTCTTGTTTCCAGTGGTATTGATGGAAACGCGCAGGTTGAAACATACGGATTCAACCCCAATGCCTATCGTGTCGCAGCGTTCCAGGCATACGGTAACGCTCGGACACAAGTCTTCAGTGCCGCTATTGATGACCAGTCAATCTTCACGGTGCAAGGGTTACTCGGTACGACAGATGGTGTTCAGAAAGTCCAAAACCCGGATGGCACAATAAAATCCACCTTACAGCAATCAACAGCCTGCTATCCACCATTGCGTGTCGCCATTCTCAGAAACTAGGCGGGCGATGGATTGTCTGTAGAGCTCCGTACTGTGATTCCAGCGTGATGCTTTAAAGAGGATCCGTTGCGATGGAGGAGAGTAGCACGAGGGACTCGATGGGCTCATGCAAGCATGATCCACCTGCATTACCAGCGGGCTTCAAGTCCAAGGTTGGCACCGTGCAGGAACACGCCACCGCCTCCGACAAGCGTTGTGCCACTTGTCGGTGTATTTGTGAAGTCCCATTGATCAGGAGCCAGAGCGACTCCGGAAAGCCATATCATGTTGTAGCCCGCCCGCAACCACCAGGATTGTGTCAATCGTCGACTCACCGAGTAATTGAGGTCACCAAGAAAGCCAACACCTGTTTCCGTGATTCGGCGTGGCCCTCGAATGATGGTGGTTGGAGCAAGCGATGAAAAGATCGGATCGGCATTCGAACTCAGAATCGTTCCTGCAAGCATTGCTTTTGCCCATCCTTCAACTGCCCAGTTCTTCCATTGTCGTCGTCCTCGAAAACCAACCTGTGGGCCAAGCATGTGAGAACTCGTCCGGACGGAATACGATGTAAACACATCGCTTGTGACCCGACAGCACAGCACATTCAGATCAGCTTGTTCCTCGAGTCCAGCCCAACGAAAACCAAATAACCAGTTACTGCAGTGGCAGACTGGCTTATTCCCCAGATGTGACCAGAGCCATGAATCACTACTACACTCAGGGCAGCATTGGTATCGAAAGAGGTTCGCTTCGAACATATTCAGACTGGATGCATAGGTGGGACGAACTTCATCTGCACTTGACCAGCCGGGTGTAACTCCTCCAATGCCACCGGGAATGACCAACGAGTCTGTAAGAGAAGAGCGATCAACCGCGCCAAACATTCCATAGATTCCGAGATAGCCGACTTCCCATCCTGTGCAGTCCGGACCAAGCGCACCGTAGAAAAGACGAACCCCTGGACCGGTTGATGGTTGCATTGAGCGAGTTGTGAAGACCGGGACCTGCTGGCTTCCAATAATTTCTTCGGTGATGACCGCACCGCTTGTGGCATTGTCCCGTTGCAAAAACATGAAATCAAAAATGGCATATCTATTCCAACCAGGGCAGCATAGCGACGGTATGTTTTGCATGCCGCCAGGATTGGATCGTTGAGTTGCACAAAGCAGAAACGACGATGCTTCAGTCGCTTGATCGAGCGGGCGTTGTGACTCGCTTGGGCCTTCAAGCCATTCCTCATACACAGCAGCATCTGCCACGACCGAAAGGCCCTGTATCGTGCCAAGGATAGCAGCAAGAGTGACGAGTGAGCGTAGCACGCTGAAGGACCCCTTTTTTACAAACGGACAGGCAACATCACAGTCAGCCGGAATGATCGTTTCTATCGGCACTTTCCGAACAAGAACATTACTGGAGTGGTATTCTGAAGATTGGGAATTCCGATTGAGAAAGGGAGCAAAAACACGTTGAGAATGAGAGAAATATGTTGATTTAGGCAGGTTCGTGAGACGTTCATGGACAGGCAGGAGTTCAGGAGGCTAGTCTTTCAGAATTCAGATAGAACAAGCAAGATTTTCCTCTGACGGAAGGTAAGTCGATAGCAATGGATCAGTTTCGCAGAATACAGACGGCTAAATCGGGTGATATCCATATGGTGGTCTTCAAAGATGCCAAGATTCTTGATGACACGGTATTGGATGAAATCAAGACCGAGCTCAATACGCTCTTGGGTGATATTCCTGGCCCAGATGTACTTCTGGACTTTGGCAATGTGCAATTCATGTCCAGTGCGATGCTTGGCCTCCTGGGGCAGTTACATCGAAAAGTGTCAGGCGGAAAAGGGCGGTTGAAGATGTGTAACATCCGTCCTGAAATTTTTCAGGTCTTCAAACTGACAAGTCTCGACAAGCTTTTCAGTATTCATAAGGATGCTCCCACAGCACTGGCAACGTTCACCTAACAGACCTTAGAAAAGTGGGGCGCAATCGTGACAGCAGTGGTGTCAGCCCAATGGACCACTTGACGATGTGTCCATTTTAGGCGTTGAATGGCAGGGGTGAAGCGAGTCACTCATTTGGGACGGTAGGCACAGAACACAAGACGGCACACGGCTGACAGTCACACAGTTGTTTTGTATGGGGCGATTCGTCTCTGTGACGCGTTTGTGTATCGCGGCGGTACAGTCAGGTGGAGAAATTTCGGTTGCTTGTTAAGCATCGTTTCTCGAACCAGCAATCAGAGTATGAAGCGAGGCCTTGTCGCCCCCATTGTGTCAGGCTTCGGCGCATGACAAACAGTCGGAGGATTGTTCCACAAGATATGGCTCACCAGTCCCTGATGCTCGAGCTGAAAGCTCTGTTGGAGTTGTGAGAAAGGGTTCGCTAAATGACACCAATCGGCACAAATTAGTGGTCACCTTCGGCATCACGGCCAAGTTCTTGGTCGATCAGGATGAGGCCATGACCATCACCTCCAACAAGCGTCAGTCGATCATGTACGTCATCTGCTTCAGCCGTATCAGCGATTTGTTGAGGTACAAACTGTGTGAGAAAACTGTGTGTGAGATGATCATTATGTTTGTCGGCAAGATCGATCAGGTCATTCATCCGCTGAAGCAGTTTGTGCTCCTGCGTACGAACAAGATCAAAGGCCTCGATAGGGTTGGCCCATTCACAGTCTGGTGCCTCAATGGTGGCAAATTTCGCCTGATAGTCACGATCATTGAGGTAATCAACAAAAAGATTCATATGCGTCAGTTCACCTTTTGCCTCGCCACGAAACCATTGTGCCATGCCTGTCAGGCCCTGAACACTGGCCCATGAGGCCATGGAAAAATAGAGGAAGGCTGCTGATGATTCGATGCATATCTGTTCATTCAAGGCAGCTGCGACTTCTTCGTTGAGAGACTTCCGGAAACTCATGAGTGAGGAACTCCTTTGGTTAGGTAAACAGAGCCAGAAGAATGGTGATCTCTGGATGCGAATGAATCAATAGATCAAAGTATACGAAATGAAATGTCGTTGGAAGATCAATGGCATATCAAAAGCTATCATAGTCGCCATTTTACAAATGAATAGAAGATAACTTTCACATAAAGATATTTTTATCAGCTATCGAATTTTTTTATCGGGCAGTTCTGTCTTAATTCCCTCATCGATCGGCATGGTGTCTCGATCCGGAGTGAGATTCAATCTCAGGAGTGCTGTCTGAAGTTGGCTTTCGAGTTCTGCGCGACGTGTCGCAAATGCAGGATTTTCAGCGAGGTTGTTTAGTTCAAGAGGATCATTCTTGAGGTCATACATTTCTGGCGTATGTCGGTCCGGAGAACCGTCGCCATGAGGATAACGAACAAACTTCCATCGATCCGTGCGAATACCTCGGATGTTTGGCGTGTATGGAAACTGCTTTTCATAGTCGTATTCATAGAGCCAGGTTGTCCGCCAGTTGGTATCGTTTCCTCCGGCAAGCTTCCGCCATGATTTCCCGGTAATATCCTTCAGGGGTTCGGCTCCGCAGAGATCAAGGATACTTGGGGCAATATCCTCATTGAGTACCTGGCCAGTGACGGTTGATCCTTTGGGCAAGCCAGGTCCGCGAGCAATCAGTGGAACGCGTATGCTTGGCTCATGCATCGTTCGTTTGTCAACCATTCCATGTTCACCTTCAAGTAAGCCATTATCTCCCATAAACACGATGAGTGTGTTGTCATACTGACCACTTTCCTTCAGGAATGTTACAAGTCTGCCGACACTGTCATCCACGGAAAGAACGGTGCCCCAGTACGCTTGAACCATTTTTTCAAAATCAGCAACAGCCTCTGGTCGACGATCAGGAAAGTTTTTTCGCCAGTCAAATAGTGGGCCGTAGATACCATGCCAGGTTGGTAATCGCTGCCGAATCCAGTCTGGCTGTGTTTCAAGATGAAAGGCACTATCGGGATAGCGAATGGTCACATTATCAAATGTGTGTTCGTACTTTGGCTCAGGAAAGTAAAAAGAGTGCGGTGCCTTATGCCCGAGGCAAAGAGACCATGGTGTATTGGGTGTACGTTGCTTGAGCCATGCAAGACAGTAATCAGTCACAACAGTGGTGTAGTAACCCTTTGGTGTCTCATGCCTAAATCCATTCACATTCCATTCAGTGTCAAAGTATTTTCCTTGTCCTTTGTGCGAGACAAACCAATCAAAGCCCGGTCTTGGCTTATCGTTTCCTTCACCCATATGCCATTTGCCGATGTAGGCAGTATCGTAGCCCTCCTTCTGAAGACGAGCGGGCCAATGAGGGAGGCTTTCGGGCAATTCAGTAAAATTGTTTCGAACGCCATGGGCATGTGCATACAGACCGGTCAAAATACTTGCCCGGCTTGGAGAGCACAGGGACGTTGTGCAGAAACTATTGAGGAATGTGACTCCATCTGTGGCAACCGCGTCGATATTGGGGGTTTTCACATGCTTTGAACCAAGGCATCCCACTGCGTCTGGCCGCAGGTCATCACAGAGTATGAAAAGAACATTGGGGCGATCAGATGCGAGAATCACATGCGTTGCAGAGGATGCCATACACAAGAAAACAAAGAAGTTAAATATTAAATGAAGCATCGGATTTCTCTTAAAGCCATAAGAAACAGTAATCTACACGTGCAGTTACCAACAAAATTTGCAACTCCTGGGGCGAGGCATACACCATGAAGCTAGTTTACGAAAACGCGTGGCTTTTTGCTGCTGTTGATGCACAACGGTCGACGTTCGAGGAACAAGCAGACCTGTTTTTTGGGAAGTACCTTGTTCAACCCCTTGCAACTATTTTTTTCTGGGAAGTACCGGGATTGGGTATGCCAGTCGTTGTAGCGTGGTTACTGGCTGGTTCGATCTTTTTCACACTCCGCATGAAATTCGTCAACATACGGATGTTCTGGCATGCAATCGATTTGGTTCGGGGAAAGTACGATAACCCTGATGCACCTGGAGAGGTCAGTCATTTTCAGGCACTGGCTACAGCCTTATCTGCGACGGTAGGCCTTGGCAATATAGCTGGTGTAGCAATTGCTGTATCAACTGGAGGTCCTGGTGCAACGCTGTGGATGATTATGGCCGGTCTGCTTGGCATGTCAGCAAAGTTCACAGAGGTCACTCTTGGACAACAATTTCGTCACATTCGGCCAGATGGAAGTATTATGGGTGGTGCCATGTACTACTTGTCTGAGGGACTTGCTACTCGGGGTCTTACAGCACTTGGTCGTGTACTTGCCATCGCGTTTGTCATTCTTTGTATCGGTGGTTCACTGGGTGGCGGAAATTCGTTTCAGGTTCGATTGGGGCTTGATCAAGTTCGAACCATTGTTCCATTTTTTGATTCGTATCCATGGGCATATGGTCTCATGATGGCCGGGCTTGTTGGTATTGTGATCATTGGTGGCATTCGACGGATCGCGTCTGTAGCAGACAAAATCGTACCAGCAATGTGTGTGCTGTATCTTTTGGCGTGCGTGTATATTTTGGTCACAAATATCACAGCGATCCCATCAGCATGCTCATCAATTATTATGGGCGCACTCAATCCTCAGGCAGCAGCCGGTGGTTTTCTTGGCTGTCTTGTGATTGGGATTCGACGCGCAGCTTTTTCAAATGAGGCTGGCATTGGTTCAGCTGCCATCGCCCATTCGGCTGCCCGTAGTGAATATCC
The DNA here is from genome assembly GCA_964003275.1 of uncultured Planctomycetaceae bacterium. Lineage (GTDB taxonomy): Bacteria > Planctomycetota > Planctomycetia > Pirellulales > UBA1268 > CACORA01. Next base: position 2,431 of record CAXFJI010000044.1, on the reverse strand, counting down.
TGTTCAAGAGGGTATTGTGTCTCTCTTAGAGCCATTCATTGATACAGTGGTTGTGTGCACAATGACTGCATTGGTGATTGTGATTACCGGGGTGTGTGACGATGCACGTTTTTCAGACTATGTTGCCAATCAGCAGGGGGCTGCACTCACATCGGCTGCCATGGCGGATCAGATTTCATGGTTTCCGTATGTGCTTGCAGTTGCCATCTTCCTATTCTCCTACTCAACAATGATCTCATGGTCCTATTACGGAGAGCGTTGCTGGACGTGGTTGTTTGGAGAATCATTCACCATTATCTACAGATTAATGTTTTTATGTTTCACATTTTTGGGATCTGTCGTCACAGCCACAAATATTCTCGACTTTTCAGATCTGATGATTCTTGGAATGGCGTTCCCAAATATCTTGGGGGTTCTTTTTCTGACTGGTATCGTGTCAAAAGGATTAAGCGAGTATCAAAAGAAACTCGCGAACGGCGACGTTCGTCCGAATGGCACATGATGTGCCATGTCAGAAAGCAAGGCCGATGTATGCCAGAATCGACGCGAGACCGACGATAAGCAGTGACATCAGTTGGTTCCGCCACCGTCGACCATGGAATGCCTGCAAAGCAATCAGGATGATCACCGCAACGACCAGTTCAACAGCTAATACGCGTGGTGTTGCCTGTTGAAGTATTCGAACAAGCATGAAGAGTGTGACAATGCATGCTCCCGCAAGGAATCCAGGCCATCGAGAGCGACCTTCAAACAGACGTGTGACACACGCTGCCAAGGCGATTGAATAAGGGAAAAACAGCTCTCGATTGTGGACCAAATAAAAGCAGATCAGCCAGATGGCGGCTGGAATTTGATACAGTAGACCTCTGGCATGTGGTTTCATCACGGACTGAAAGACGACCGTTGCCGCTCCCAAAACCACCCAGGGTGGCCCTCCGAGCCAGTGTGCGCCCCCGAGAAACAGCATTTCTAGAACAACAAATACCAACGATGCCACGAGGAACCCCTTTCTGCATCATGTTCGTGTATCGTAATATGGTTTTCGGTTCATGTCGCTTCTTCAAAATAAATGAAAGAGGAGAATTTTTTATGCTTCGTACCAGTTTTGGCCTTTTGCTATCACTTGTTTTGACATCAACTGTTTTTGCGCATTGTCAGGTGCCCTGTGGAATCTATGGCGATCAACTGCGTTTTGAGCAGTTACTCGAAGATGAGCAGACCATTGCAAAAGCACAACTTCAGATTAACGACCTTGCAGGGAAAACAAATGGTCAGGATGCCAATCAGCTTGCTCGATGGGTTATGACGAAAGAGGCGCATGCAGCCAGTATTCAAGAGACGGTCGCTTCGTACTTTCTCGCGCAACGGATTAAAGCTGATTCCCCTCAATACGTTGCGCAGTTGAAGGCTGCTCATTCGGTCACAACGGCAGCCATGAAGTGCAAGCAGTCTACCGATGCCGCTACAGCAAAGGCTTTGGAAGAGGCTATTCTCAATCTCTACCGAGCATATGAAGGAAAAGAGCCAGATTTTGACCATAGTCATTAGACTATGAATCACCATTCTGTTTCTTGAAAATGCAAATCCAAATGATGGGGTGGTTATGAATCCTACTGCTGTCACGATCACTGCGGGTGGTATTTGGTCAGTGGTCGTGGCAACAGTAGCGGTTGTTTTTCTTGTTTGGGTTGCTGTGTCGTACAATCGTTTGATTCGACAACGGAATCTTGTCCGTGAGGGATGGAGTGGAATCGATGTTCAGCTCAAGCGACGCCATGAGCTGGTGCCGAATCTTGTTGCTTGCGTGACAGGTATCGCTGGCTTTGAGCGATCGGTGCTCGAAGATGTCACTCGGCTTCGTAGTGCAGCCGATGCCAGCAAGTCGATGCACGATAGGAACGACACGGAAAATCGTCTGACGGGTGGACTCAAGTCATTTTTTGCTGTAGTGGAGTCGTATCCAGATCTCAAAGCAAATGCCGCATTTGTACGACTCTCAGAGCAGTTGGTTGAGGTTGAGGATTCGATTCAATACTCCCGTAGATACTACAACGGTGCAGTACGTGACCTGAATATCACAGTGGAATCATTTCCATCCAACCTTGTTGCAGCCTTTTTCGGTTTTCCTCTGGCTGAGTATTTTGAAGTCAGTTCTGTCACCCAGCGGCTTCCCCCTTCGATCAAACTGTATCAAGACAATACATAGAGGGAGATACATAGCATGAGTGAGAATCATTGGAAATGGTTTTTGACGGCATTCGTTGTTCTTTTTGTATGTACGCAGAGTGCCGCTACTGCCACTGAGCGCATAACAGACTTTTCATGTGATATTGATGTCGGTGCTGATGGCATCATGACGGTCACGGAGACCATCAAGGTGATCACAGAAGGGAAGAAAATATCCCGAGGAATTTATCGTGATATTCCCATT
>CAXFJI010000043.1:0-11542 GCA_964003275.1 uncultured Planctomycetaceae bacterium | reverse complement strand
ATTCTTTTTTGCAGCCACTTGATCCTTACCAAAGTCGACCGCATTGAGAAACATGCAGTTCAAACGATTGCCCAGTCTATTCACGAACTCAACCCATTTGTGGCTGTCGTTTCCGTGCCATGGGGAAACCTACCCATTAATGATGTATTGGTGATGCCTGAGTATGACTACCAGAGAGTAGCGCAATTAATGAATGAACTGAAGCCGTCGTTTGAGGCTGATGGGGAAGACGATCGCCCCTATAATCTTGCAACGAGGGTCATTAAGGATGATCGGCCATTTCATCCACAACGTTTGTGGGATACGTGCCAGCAATATCTTGGTCAGCATATCTATCGAAGTAAAGGTTTCTTCTATCTCCCAAGCCGTGATCGCCTATCACTCCTCTGGAATCAGGCTTCTGGTGGCATCGATTTAGAGGTCATTGGATCATGGCGCGCAGGAATTCTCGAAGATCAAAACAACGGGTTAGATGAGATGGAAATAGAGGGGCTCAAGAAGAAGTTGGAAAAAGAGCCGGGACGTTTTGGTGATCGACGATGCCATCTCACCGTAATCGGTGACAAAACACAGGTCGATTGGTTTACAGAGTCACTCAAACGATGCTTTCTGACGGAAGAAGAGATTAAGCATTGGCGTTCCGGAGGAATGTTTCCTGATCCTTGGCCAGCTACCTACGTAACGAAACAAGGTGTGGATTAATGCATGTGTGTTTGCCAAAAATCGAATCAGTGTATAGACAATGACACGCCAAAAGGATGCACTTGATCGAAGTAAGAACTAGCCAGTGAAGACACCCTCACGGTAACCACCATGCATGAAAAACGTTTTGTAATCCAAAACGCTTCCTGCCGTCTGATGAAAATGATAAACCATCAGTTATTCAGTTTTGGGCGACTTTTTTCTCATGCTTTTCACGACATGATGGAATACTGCTCCAAGTTGCAACGGTATTCTGATGTCCTAAACTCCCAGGTGTGTTTTACCAAGTGCTTCTTTCAATTATCGACATCATTGACCAAAGGAAAACGATGAGAATCCAATTCAATTTCATGGTGGGAGGCTTCATCTTCATTTGTGTGGTCATTGGTAGCTACGCTCATGCGGAGAATAGACGCCCCAATATTCTGTTCTTCTTTGCAGATGATTGGGGCCGTTATGCCAGTATCTATGCTGATAAAGACAAGCCTTCGCTCAACGACGTAATCTCAACACCCAACATTGATCGGATTGGTCGGGAAGGAGTGGTGTTCGAAAATGCCTTTGTTCCCGTTGCGTCGTGTTCACCGTGTCGTGCTTCGCTGGCAACGGGACGTTACTTCTGGAACTGTGGTTCTAATGCGTTCCTGAATAGTAAGGGAAGCAGTTGGGAGGGGTACGATAATCCCATGAAGAACCTGCCCAAGTTCGGTGATCTTATACGCGAAAGTGGTTACTACACACAGCGTTCGCGAAAAACATTCGCCTTCAATCCAAGTGCACGGCCGAAGAGTGTGCGGTCTTTGGGTACAGTTGGGTATGAACGGTATGGGCTCTATGTTGGAACGGCGGATGATCAGGTTGAAAGGCAACGGAGACACAACGAGATTGTTGAAAACTGCCGCAAGGAAATACAGCAGGTGCTTGCTGGCAGATCTCAAGAGCAGCCCTTTTTCTTTGTTTTTGGCAGTATCAACACCCACCGTCCTTACACTCCTGATTCGGGAAAGAATCTTTGGGGCATTGAACCAGATGATCTCAAGGGACTGTTACCAAAGTTTCTTCCCGATGCCCATGATGTGAGGCGCGACTTTTCAGATTATCTGGGCGAAGTGCTGGCCCTTGATCTGATGCTTGGAGCGATGCTCGAGGAGTTAGAGTCTTCTGGTGAACTCGACAATACCGTGGTCATTCTTTCTGGTGACCATGGCATTCCCGGAATCCCGCGTGGGAAGACGAACTGCTATGATCTCGCCACGCGTGTGCCGTTACTGGTCCGATGGCCCAACGGGATTCTTGCTGGCAGACGAGTCAATGATTTTGTAAGCACCATGGATGTGGGGCCGACGCTGCTTGATCTCACGGGAAGCAAAGTGCCCGCCAGTATGGATGGCCGCACCTTCTTTCCTCAACTCACAAGCAACAAGAGTGGTTGGATTGATCCAGAGCGGGACTCGGTCATCATCGGTCGTGAGCTTCACGTCCACAATGCCCGTCCAGGAAATGTGCCTTATCCGATGCGTGCTATCCGCACAAAAGACCATCTCTACATTCGTAACTTCAAGTCGGAACGATGGCCCATGGGTGATCCGTATGACGCGGCCTTCCTTACAAACCCAGATGCGCTGTACAAAATGGGTTTGTCAACAACACCGGCTTATCGTGATCTCGATGGTAGTCTTACGAAGGCGTGGATGATGTCTCAGCGGGAACGTTCTCACGATAAGGAACTCTTCTCTCTGACGATGGAGCCTCGCCCGAGTGAAGAACTCTATGACTTAAGAAATGATCCTGATCAACTAATCAATCGTGCTGCTGACACAGCATACGCCGCCGTTCTGAGTTCTTTGCGTGGTCGTGTTATGAAGGTGATGAATGATACAAATGACCCACGGTTAACAGATGCCTTTGATCGATTGCCTTGGGTTGATTCAACCAAACCATAATCAGGTCATCGGATGTGTTTGAAGAATTAATCAGTGACACTCGCAGGGCGTCCCAATCCCTTGCTTTCAATTTTTGGCACCGCACCGACATGGGAACAGGTGGCAGCTGCTACATCGCATGCCTTTCCTAAGACTTGTTCGTATGAGTGACCACGCAGCACACCTAATAAAAATGCTGCTGCAAAAGAGTCTCCAGCTCCGACGGTATCCTTGAGGGTTGTTGGTGTAGCGTGTTGTGACATGACGGCATCTGGAGTTATTAAGATAGCGCCTTCTTCACCAGATGTCATCACGATAAGGTCAAGACTATATTGATCACGAAGACAACAAAGTTGTTTTTCAATTGATGTATCAGACGCGATCCCACAAGCAGAAAGGACCGTCGGTAATTCGTCATTGCTGAGTTTCAAAAGATTCGCAAACCCTAGAGACTGGCGGATGATCTCACGGTCATAGAAAGGCTCTCGTAGATTGATGTCGACAAGCCGAAGGGTGTTTGTTGTTCGTGCAATTTCAAGTGATTGGGAAAGAGTGTCTCTTGATAGTTTAGATCGCTGACCAAGAGTCCCAAAATAGATGGCATCAGTGGCTTCCACCAAAGTCTCTACTTGAGAAGTCCATTTGATGTAATCCCAAGCTGAATTTTCGTGGATTATGAAACTTGGTTTCCCTGCCGAATCGACGTTCACACTCACCGTTCCTGTTGGCGCATTTCGAACTGTATCAACACATCGTATATCAATATCAAAACGCCTCATCATCTCGATTGCATCGCGTCCGTGCTGATCTGCACCAACAGCACTAACGACTGCAACATGTGCACCTTGAATCGCAGCATGACAAGCAAAGTTCGCAGGTGCGCCACCAAAACACTTTCTATCAGGAAATACATCCCATAGGACTTCACCGATGGAAACAATTTTTGGTGTATTCACATGCATGACGTTTGGATTGAAAATTTCTGAAAGACAATCATGTCAAAGTCCTTGGTCATCGGTTATAAAGAGTAACTTGATCGAGTGTATGCCCAAAGATCGGTCTGTTGGTCTGTAGCAGGCATTATTAAAATTGATGTTTGAGGATCATGAGCATTCTCATTCGAAGTAAGGACAGGAGGTTTCCCGTGGCAAAAAAACCCCGATATGCCTTTGTTTTCCAAACCGTTTTCCAAGTCGTTGCTACCAGTGTATTCATCAGTATTCCATGTCTGGTCGTGAATGCGTATGCGCTGGCAAATGACAGAGTCATTTCAGGAGACAATACTCAGAACGACGAAGAAACACCGCATTTGTCCCACGATAGACACGTGCATCGCTATGGTAGTCCTCATCAGACAGTCAAGCCAACTGCACAACGTTTTTTTACCACGCGTTCAAGTGAAATCGTTTTACCGCTTCCCTCTGAAGAAGATGCATTTACGTTTGCTGTATTTGGAGACCGAACAGGAGGCCAGCCAGAAGGGGTGGATGTACTGGCGGATGCTGTTCGGGACGTCAATTTGCTTGAGCCAGATCTTGTTATGACGGTTGGTGATCTAGTCAACGGTTACAACCAGACAGCTGACTGGCTCATGCAGATGCGCGAGTTTAAGGCGATCATGAACACATTACTTTGCCCATGGTTTCCAGTGGCTGGAAACCATGACGTGTACTGGAGACCTCTCAATGACCCGGAGATGCCCAAGTTTCAGCACCAAGGTAATTACGAGATGTACTTCGGGCCCCTCTGGTATTCGTTTCAACACAAGGAATGTTCATTTATTGTTCTCTACTCAGATGAGGGTGATTTAGAAACTGGCGAAAAAAGTTTTTCTCTTCCGCGCCTCCAGAAGATGAGTGACCAACAGCGTGCATTTTTGCAAGAGGCTCTTGAACGCGGAAAAGATTGTCAGCACCAGTTTGTGTTTCTCCATCACCCCAGATGGCTTGGTGGTAAATACGGAGATGATTGGAAGAAACGTGTCCATCCCCTTCTTATTGAGGCAGGTAACGTCACCGCTGTTTTTGCTGGTCATATTCATCGCATGCGAAGTGACCCAAATGATGGGATTGAATATATTTCGCTCGCTACCGTTGGTGGCAGCCAAAAGGGTCTTGTTCCAGAAGCAGGTTACCTTCATCAATACCACCTTGTAACGGTTCGAAAGAAACAGGTAGCCATGGCGGCATTTCCAGTTGGAGAGGCTATGGATGTTCGAGAAATCACTGCCGCTCTTCAGGAAGAAACCGTTCAGTTAGCAAATCTCCCAATTACCTTTCAAGGCGGTGTGGACATGAAGGCTCAGCAACACGAAAAGCCACTCACAAGTCATTTTTCTGTATCGTTTTCAAATCCAACACATCGTCCGGTTGAGTACACGGTATCTCTTGAGAGCAATGATAATCGCTGGCTCTTTACGCCAGATCACGCGCATGGTGTCCTCGATCCAGGGAAAAGTTGTAACGTTGAGTATCAGGCATCGTATGTGGCAAAGCAGTTTGAGCGATCATCGGAAATGGTGCAGGTGGCGCTTACTCAGGATTACCTTGCACCAGCAACGCGGTACCGTATTCCAGAGGTCGTGAAAGATGTTCCACTTCTTTTTGAGCAGAGGGCCGATACCAGGGCTGTTGCGAATCACGCACTTTCACTCGACGGCAGTGACGATTGTGTTCTTCTTGAATCCGAGAAGGTTCCAGTGCCGCAGGGGCCTTTTACTGTCGAGTGTTGGTTCAAAGCCAGGCAGTTTGCAGATCGAGTAGGACTGTTGGCAAAAACTGAGCAAAGCGAGTTTGGCATATTCGCATCGAAAGGTCAGCTTGATGCGAGCATTTTTCTTGATGGAAGCTACAGAAGCGTACGGTCAGATTTGCCACTCAAAACGAATCGATGGTATCACGTGGCTATGGTCTATAAGGGTGATGAATTGGTTTTGTATGTTGATGGAAAACCACAAGGCAGAGTGCAGACGAAGCCTTCAATGAAGAGAAAAGTGAACGCTCTTCCGTTTATTATCGGTGCCGACACCGATAATCGCGGTCAAGCCAACTCATTTTTTAATGGTGAGATTGATGAAGTGCGAGTTTCAAAGGGTGCTCGATATACAGAGCCTTTTGTGCCAAGTCGACGATGTACACCTGATGAAAATACGCTGATCTTGTTGGACTGTGATCAGACGGTTGGTCCCTTTCTTATCGATCAAGGTCCGCAGGGACATGGTTTTCAAATGAGTGGTGATGTGCATCTTGTTGAGGTTAAAGAGTCTGCCGGCCAGTAAGGTGTGTGCCTCTTGCCCTTTAATGTTCAAGTACTGCTCGACCATCGGCAATGTTTGGTTTACGTGGTGGTCTCATGTCAATGAGACCACCAGCGAGCCTGAGAGAAGTTTGAACAGACGAACCAATGCGTAGGCCGTTGAGTTATCTGGCCATAGTGGGCAAATTGACTTTGTCTGGAACTGGCATTCGTTCTGTTTTTCCGAAGGTTTACTTTTCGATGGACATCGATATTCTTTTGTGACTGTAGTGATCAAGGTTTTGAAAATCTCTGCTCATTTCAGCATTAAGCGTTGAAAATACCCCACAAGGATAATAATTGTGTCACCATCCAAGACCTCTGTATTAATGATGCTCCTCACATGTTTTGTGAACTATTGTGCTGTTCAGCATGCGGCTGCTCAGGAAGCCGTGACTGTTGACAATTTTGTGCGGGCGGAAACAGATCTCACATTTAAGAGGTATGTTGATCAAGGAGCCTTTGGGAAGTTTTTTCACATTCGACAACCAACACCAATTGACAAGCAAGATGTTATCCGGATGAATCGTGACACCCTCTATTCGGCAGGTGTGTTCGATCTGGATGCTTCACCCCTCACCGTCGTGAAACCAGATTCCGATGGCCGTTTTCTTTCGATGCTGGTTATTAACCAAGATCATTCAATGCAACCAGTTATCCATGAGGCAGGCACGTTTGAGTATTCCCGAGAAACAATTGGGACGCGCTATGTGTTTGTTCTTTTTCGTACATTTGTTGATGCGAATGATCCAAAAGACATTCGTCTTGCAAATGCACTTCAGGATAAAATTATTTCAAAACAATCAGACGCAGGAAGTTTTGAAGTTCCTCAATGGGATGAAAAATCGCTTGAGACCGTGCGGGATGCAATCAACGTTTTAGCTGCAACAAAGCCAAATACGAATGGAATGTTTGGTGATAAGTCGAAGTTGAATCCTATTAGCCATCTTCTTGGAACGGCTTATGGTTGGGGAGGTAATCCTGAAGAGGCTGCCACATATGTGAATGTGGTACCAGAAAAAAATGATGGTAAGACACCGTATGAGCTGGTCATCAAAGAACGTATACCTGTCGATGGATTTGTATCAGTGACTGTGTACAACGCAAAAGGGTTCATGGAAGAAAACAGCCTGAACGCATACTCGGTAAATAATGTTACGGCAGAAAAGAACGCAGATGGCACCGTCACGATTCACTTTGGTGGCGATCCTAAAAGCACCAATTACCTGCCCATTACCCCGGGCTGGAACTATGTTGTTCGCATGTATCAGCCCAAAAAAGAAGTTCTCGATGGTTCCTGGACATTTCCTGATCCGCAACCTGTCAAATAAGGTGAACTGTCCTGTTATGCTGAGGAACAGACAAGTTCATAACTCGTCCGATATCTAAGGACATGAGGTCATAGGAGTGTCTGATTCCAAGCCAAAAAATAACAAGTGGCGGATTACATTTCGGGTAACGCTGACAACCATTTTCCTGAGTTTGTTGGCGTTATCATCACTTGCAATTGGTTTTACTTCTTTTCTTTTTGGTCGACAGAATGCGTCTGACTTATCTGCACAAATAATTGAACAGACGTCAAATCGAATTGATCTTCGTATACGATCACTATTAGATGTTGCACGCTCACACAGTCAGATAAACAAGAACCTCGTCAACTCAGGTCAGCTACGCAAAGAAAATGCTCAGCACGATGCCGAGATAACGTCAGCAGATTTTCCGGCAATTTCATCCTACTTTCTTGAGGTGATGAAGGTCCACAAAGAGCTTGCGTACCTTTCTCTCGCAATTGAGGAGACGGGTGAATACTGCATGCTTGAACGAAAACAGGAAAATATCATTAGTCGTCGTTACATCAGGAACGCAGACAACCTGATGGAGATACATGACTATGAGCACCAACCCGATGGGGAAGTGACACATCGAATCGTTGACTATAACGACTACGATCCACGAAGGCGTCCGTGGTATATAGCAGCAAAGGAGGCTGGTCGACAAACGTGGCCCGACAGCTTCGTTTTCTGGGGAACGAATGAGGTGAGTACGACACCTGGAAAAACCTGTGCGACCCCCATTTATTCAGAAGGCAAGCTTTTGTATGTCCTGACTGCTGACTTTGAATTAAGAGACCTTTCATATTTTCTCAAAAATCGGATTCGAGTCGGTCATTCTGGAGGAGGAAGGCCGTTCATCATCGAACGAAGATCAGATGGAACGAGGCGTGTTGTTGCACATCCGCAGGCTGAAATCCTGACAGAAATGATTAGGCCAACAGTACCTGACGGCGATACGGTCCTGACGATTGTCCCGGGACAGGATCTTCAACCAACCTTAGTACCTATCGAACGATTTGCTGATCCGGTTGTTCGAGCGTTTGCAGAGAATCTGCCTGAAACGTTTAAGGAGAGAGAGAGCGTTGTTTCATTCTCTTTTAATGTCGGGACTGAACAGTTTATTGGAAGTTATCAGAGACTCCGTGGTTTGAACTACCCCGATTGGATAACGTGCATGGTCATGCCAAAGTCCGATGTGTTGGGTTCCGTGCAGCGCAATAATCTTGTCAATCTGATTATTGGTTTGACCGCCTTTGCCCTGACGTCGTTGATGTGCATTCTTTTGTCGACACGTATTTCAAGTCCTCTTCACAATATTGCAATCGAAAATGAACGTATCGGTACTTTTAATTTAACAGCCAAACCAATTGGGCGGAGTCGGATTACAGAAGTTGATCAACTTCTCGTTGCTACAGAGTCGATGAAGAAAAGTCTTCGTTCATTTGCAAAATATGTGCCTACAGAACTTGTACGTGAATTGGTTTCTTCACAAAACGAAGCGCAACTCGGGGGACAAAGAGAGACACTTACAGTCTATTTCTCCGACATTCAGGACTTCGCATCGATATCTGAAAGACTCTCTGCTGAGGATCTGGTTGATCACTTGGAGGATTATTTGACCGCAATGAGTGAACAGATCACTCAGGAACGGGGAACTATCGATAAGTATATTGGTGATGCAATCATGGCATTTTGGGGGGCGCCTATCCCAAATAAGAATCATGCAGTTGATGCATGCCGTGCTGCTTTAGCAAACCAATATAGGCTTGAAAAACTCTGCAAAAAATGGCGTGCAGAAGGCAAGCCAGAACTATGGACTCGTATTGGCATTAGTTCTGGAGAACTCGTTATTGGGAATATGGGAAGTGAAGAGCGGCTGAACTACACGGTCATTGGAAATCCGGTAAATCTTGCCAGCCGTCTCGAGAGTCTCAATAAGGTTTACGGAACCAAAATTATTATCAGCCAGACGACCAAAGAACTGGTATCAGATGTCTTTTTTGTTCGTCCCCTCGATCTTGTTGCTGTGAAGGGGCAAGAGGAGAGCAACTACATTTATGAACTCGTTGGCTTTCAAAATGATGTGAATAGAGAATTCGTTGCATTGGCAGAAGAATATGAAGTTGCTCTCAAGACGTACATTGATTCACGCTTTCAGGAGGCAGTACAGAAATTTGAATTGATTACAAAGCAATTTCCTCAGGATGCGCCTTCTCTATTACTCCTGAATCGCTGCCGTCATTACTGTGAGCATCCGCCGTCTGACTGGGATGGAGTTCATCGAATGCAGTTTAAGTAACATGAGAGGGTGTGCTCTTTCAGTTTGCTACAAGACATCAACGGATCACGTCGTGAAGTTTTTGCATTTTGGGAAACATTCTTTTCGCTGGTTCAGTAGATCGGTGATGATGTTATTCATCTGTCCCAGCAGCAAACTTGAATGTCCGGTTCTCAACAAATTGAGTTGAGACTTCGCCTGCCATGACAGGCCCGCCCTCAACGTGAAGCCTTCGAGCAGGCTGGCCTTTGCGAAAGTTCAATTTTTCAAGCTCCACCCAAAAAACATTCGGCCGATCAGTGAGTTCGAAATAGTAAATGAGCCGAGACTGGTCAGCAACAGTTCGCCAGAGCGTTGTAGAGACGTTTGGTTTCTCTGGATGTGATGCACCGATTGGCACGGAGACATTTCGAATCACGGAGAACACGGATGCAACTTGCTTGGTCTCATCCGTTGTTTGCGGAGATTCCCCGAGGTAATACTGAGCCCGAACAAACCTGTCTGCTGCCCTTTCCGTACCGGGCAGCATGGTCGAACCACCAATTTCTTTCCAATACTCGTTCAGTGCAAGTTGCTGATCGTACGGAGGATCATTTGTCATTACAGTGAACTGTCTGCCATGGTGAATAACAAGTGTTTTATGGAGATACTCAAATACGGCAGAATCACCAGTAGCATCAGAGATGGCAAGATGAACAGTTGCTTTATGCCCACCTGGAATCGTGAGACCACGAAGTTGAAAAGATTCTTTTCGTAGTGCAGTAACGGTCTCTTCAACAGTTGAAAAGGAATCAAGAACGTACTGTGCCCAGGCAGCCATTGAAAGAACCGGACGATCGTCTTCGATATCCGGATAGTCACTCGAGGATAGGTAGAGTACATTGGCAACGAGACCCTTTTCATTCATTCCATCGGCAGAGAGATTGTCGTAGCACATTGCAACAACGCTGCCATACTCTGATGTCCATGTCAGAGAGTTCTTGCCACCATTCCCATCACGTTCTAATCCAGCTGGGAACGCCCAGAGATTTGTTTTGAGAGGCTGATACCAATCCATGGTGCGTCCGGTAATGACAGCACCGTCTGGACCTCGATAAAGTACCCTCGAGCAAGCAATTGCAGGATCAGCTGAAAAACTCATCGCTGTGGCGATGAGACAGGCGAATGTGTACTGCACAAAGCGTGCTAAGGGTAGGCTGGTAACCATCGTGGCTCTCTCTGGGGGTTGGATTCGATTTCATTTCACATGTTGCGGTATGATACTGATAATTGATCGCCTGCTCCAAAAACGTTTTTTTAGTGACGTTACTTGTCTTTCTTGGTCGTGGTATAGGGCTATTGGAGGCCTTCGCGTAATTCTGTCAACAATGTTTTGGCGTCATACACGTGTTCAAGAGATTTCATGATGGCTCCAACAGAAACAGAAATGGCTCGAGCACGAACGTTGTCATAAGCAATGTCCAACACAAGAGAGTCTTCGTTGCCATCAAAGATGACACCCACGAGTTCGTTCGTGGTATTCACAACGGGGCTCCCTGAATTTCCACCAATGATGTCTGCTGTCGAAATGAAGTTCAGGGGTGTCTCAATACTGTTTGATTCAGTCAGCGCACGGTGGGCATCACGCCATGATTCTGGCAAATCAAACGGAGAACGATTTTTTTCAGTATCTGCCTTGGTAAAAAGGTCATGGATTGTCGTCCACGGTCTGAGCTCACTTGGTTGCCCAGTGACACCCTTGACCGTTCCATAGGCTAACCGGAGCGTGAACGTTGCATCGGGTGCAATGGCAGCAGGGGACGTTTCAAGCCGAAGTCGGATTAATTCAGCATGAGCCTGTTTTTTTATCTCAGCATTTTCCTCAATAATTTTTCTTAACGAACGAGATTCACTATCAATGAGCTGAGCCAAAGAGAGCATTGTGTCGTCACTTGCTTCAATCGCATCACGGCCACCCGTAAGAATTTCCCTGCGCCGATCAGGTGCTGTACTTACAGGTCCATCACCACGTT
>CAXFJI010000042.1:0-11608 GCA_964003275.1 uncultured Planctomycetaceae bacterium | reverse complement strand
CACTTGGTGATGCTGTGAAGAGCGTGTTTGGCAGCTATGAGAATTTCAAATCATCCTTTAGTGATGCAGCAATGAAGCGATTTGGTAGTGGCTGGGCATGGCTCTCCGTTGAACCAGGCGGGAAACTCGTGATTGAAAGTACAGCAAACCAAGACAGTCCAATCATGCACGGTCATACACCGTTATTTGGTCTCGATGTCTGGGAGCATGCGTATTATCTCCACTACCAGAACCGTAGGCCTGATTATGTCAAGGCTGCCTTCGACATTATTGACTGGGACACAGTTGGCAAACGATTTGCTTGAGTTGACCTCGAGACAGGCAGTTTAGTCTTGCCTAAATTGCCCTAATGTTCATTTTTCTGAAATGGGGGGAGTGGCGAAGGTCACTCCCCCCGAACTTTTAATATTTTGTGAGGTGTCACTCCCGGCTGACGTTGACTTTTGACTCTCTTTCAGCCTATCTCCTGCCTGACGTTCTGAGATAACCAAGTTTGTGTGGAGATAGATATGACTCTGGAGCCCATTCATTATTTCCGCTTCCGAAACAATGTTTCGGTGTGGGCGGTGAGTGCTGCCTGCCTCATTCTCGTGTCTGCTGGCTGCAAGAGCGGTGCCTCATTTTCCAAACCTTCATGGTGGGCATTTGGAGGCAATACGGATCCTTCCCAATTGGCCTCAGCACCACCGTATGAAAATGAGGAATCTTCTGGTGGAACTGGTGTGTCAAAGCCATCTGCAATGGCATCTCCATATCCCACCACGACCACCCCCGAATCTTACGTTATGGCTGGCGAGGCTCCTCGCTCCTCCTCTTCTTCTCCTTCAGGATCTGTCAGTCAGCTTCCACAATACCCGTCGACTGATGATGCTACGCCCATTACGTACGGCCAATCGAATCCACCCATGTCCTATCCAGAGACGGGGAAGATTGCCAATGTGAATGAATCAATACAGACACCTGCTGGTGTTTCTGCCCAGACAGGGCCATATGCGACCTTGCCTGTTGAGTCATCTGCGAATGGGCCATCGGTTGCGTTTGATCAAGCTCCGGCAGCCACGCCGTCTCGAATCGCTGATAGTCGAGACAGTAGTTCGTTTGGTGATCCTGTGTCTCCAGGATTTGCGAACCCAAATTCTCCGCCTAATGTCTTGTCGCAGCCGCAATCACCCACGAATCCATCTGAATCTCGTTACAGTGAAACCAATTCGAGTCGATTTGGTGGCAGTTCCATTCCTGAGGCTGCTGGTGCGTCGCTCATGCCTTCTGCGGTAGAGCAGCAAGGTCCAGTTCCAGGTCAATTTGAACAAGATCCTGTTGCACCTGAGCCCCGGCCAACAGATTCCCTCGTCCCATCGCCTGTGTCATCACCTCCTCCACCTCGGCGACGGCCTGATCCTGGATATCGCCCAGGGGGAACGTCAAGCTACACGCCTAGTTCTTCGATCTTGGTGGGCGAACCAAAATCGGACTCGGGGGTTGAAACAGCTGGCTTTGAAAAACAATCCCAGCCAATTCGGTAATGTCTTTTACCAGCCCATCACCATGTTGGACTCGATGACCTTCCTGGCTCGATCGAGATCGTCGCCTGTCTCAGTCATGTACAAGCGAATGGCATGAAGTTTGTCGCCTGCTGCTTTGGAAAGACATTCACGAGCTGTATTGCACGGATCCGTTTGGGTGTCCGTGAGTCCTAATGCTGACTTTGAAATGACCCAAGTGTCTCGTGGTCGACGAGTCAGTCTCACAATACTTTCATTGGGGTAGGCGTCGGCAACGACACTCTCGGCAGCCTGTTCATCTGTTGCCCAGGAAATGATGATGTGGCCATCCGTTTCGATCTCAAAAAGTGGCATATTCAAATCTCCAAGTAGATGCTGATGAGTCTCCTGAAATCTGTCGCATACGCTTAAGTGTTGGAACTATAACGAAGGAAGAAAACCTGTTCAGAAATAATAGATTAGACTATCTGAAAAAGAAGCTATTATGCGATACGATCAAGACGGATTTCCAATATCTCCTGAATTTGAGCTGCCGCCGGAACCGCCGGAACGGGAAAGTGATCCGCTAGTAGCAGTTCCCATCCGTCGCGGAGCGAGTCCGCGGAAAAGAATTTTTTTGATTGCAGTTATCCTTGGGGTGGTTGTTCCACTCCTGGTTGCTCCTGTTGCCAAGCCCATGATCTGGGATGCGGTAGTCTTATGGTCGCTTCAGCAGGCTGCTATCAGCGAAGTTGAAAACGATTTGCCGTCAGCAGTAGGTCATCTGAGTCGAGCAATCGATTGGCATGGCCGTAATGCTGAGCTGTTGTGTATGCGAGCGATGCTTCGACTAGAGTCACAGGATGTTCAAGGAGCAATTGCTGACGCAGAACTAGCATCTCACGAGTCCCCGACAAGTCCATTGCCAGTTCGGACACGGGCTATTGCTCATGTTGTCGCAGGACAACCGAGAGAAGCGTTGGATGCAGCGGAGTTAGCCGTACGTCTTTCGGGTCCAGGCTCTCCCGAAGCGCTCAACCATCGCGCATACATTAGGGCTCTTGTGGGCAAAGAACTTCCGAAGGCATTAGAAGACATCGAGAATGCTCTTCTTGTGCGGGATGACCATCCGGTAGAATTTCTTGATACTCGTGGTTTTATCTTACACCTCCTTGGTAGGCAGCAGGAGGCTGTTGATCAACTCAATCTTGCAATCGATGGTATGAAGACTCAGCGACGGCAGGCAAGCTTACTTGCTCGTCAGGTTGATGAAATTGAGTTAGCGAGACGATTGCGTTGGTTCGATCATTCCTTAGCGGTGATGCACCATCACCGAGGATTGGCATGCCGGGAGATTGGTTTGGATGCTCAAGCGCAACAGGACTTCAGGATTGCAAAGCAGAAGGGGTTTGATCCTGAGCGGGGCATTTTCTAAGCAGAAGTGTCCTCAGGGCCCACTATTTCGATACCAAACGCATCATCGATCTTGTTTTTCTTGGTTGTGATACGTCTTGGGCCACTATGAATTGAAAATAGTGCGAGAAGAAGAGGCGGGGGTTGTGGAGCGACGGAAAAAAAACGATATAAATGGAAGTTCGAGGCGAATCTTCTGTTGGCTCACGTCAAGTACCTGAGCCTTTTCGGGGGGTGTAGCTCAGTTGGTTAGAGCGCCAGCCTGTCACGCTGGAGGCCGCGGGTTCGAGTCCCGTCACCCTCGCTTTTGAGAAGATCTTGGTAGTTCATCCGTTTCGCATATCGTGTTAGTGATGAACGAATGACGGGTGGTTGAATTCTGGTAGTGAGAGGCCACAAAACCAAGTTTGGCTCCAATGCTTCTCTTCGTTGCTGTAGTTATTCGAGCGAATCCCCTTTTTTGAGATATCCGGCATGGAGTGGACGTCTGGAGCTGCCGTTATCACCGGAGCTGCTAGTGGCTTGGGGCGTTCTCTCTCGCTATTGCTTGCAGAAGCAGGATGGCATGTTTTTCTTGTTGATCGGGATGAAATACAATTAGATGCTCTTGGGTCACATATTGAAGGTCTTGGTGGCCACAGTAGTACCTTCGCTCTCGATGTGATGGACTACCAGAGTTGGCAGTCACTTTACCAGCATGTGCGCAGTCAGTTGTCTTCGCTGGAGTTGCTCATTAATTGCGCGGGGGTTGGGGCATCTGGAGAGGTAGGACAATTATCAGGTTCCCAGTGGCAGCGTGTACTCAATACAAATTTACTTGGTACTGCTTTTGGCTGTGAGATGTTTGTGCCGTGGTTGCGTCAGAACTCAGGTCGGTCTCATGTTGTGAATGTTGCTTCCATTGCTGGTCTTCTTGCTCCACCATCCATGGCTGCGTACTCAGCAAGTAAAGCAGGAGTGATTGCTTTATCAGAATCATTGGCCGCAGAAACGTCAGGAAAGAAGCCTGGCGTGACCATTGTATGCCCCGGTTTTTTCAAATCCGGTCTTCTTGATACATGGTATTTCTCTGCAGAACTAGAATCGAAAGAAGCTCACCGTCGTATGGATAAGTGCCGATGGACTAGTGAATCAGTCGCACTGCGTGTTATACGGGCGATTGATCGAAATAAACGGTATGTTGTCGTTGGGAGAACGGCGAGCATACTCTGGCGTCTCAAACGCATCGCTCCGGTAGCAACGACACGAATACTCTCCGTCATCTATAAACGGATTGAAAGAAGGAATCATCAATAAAATGATTCCTTCAGGTTAGTCCAGTTCTTCAAGCCATGCACGGATCTCATTTTCGTATTCGCTGGCAAGTCCACCGACAATTAGCTGCCGATGGAAACTGGCGGCCCCTTCCTTGACCAAATCGGCATCTTCAGCACTTGGAAATCGAAGCGCTGGGTCAGCAGCAACCATGCCGCGTATAAAGTTCATCAGAAGTTCATTACATGTTACTTCAGAAGGTAAAATATCCTCGAGACGTTGCGAGAGTGATTGTTTTGCTTCTAGGAGTTCACGATATGACTGTAAGCCAACAAATGGTGGTTGTCCGGACAACATCTCGATAAGGACATATCCGAGGCTCGCAAGGTCTGATCGGGGAGTATTGTCTCTTCCTTCAAGTACTTCTGGTGCCGCATAGGCAGGTGTGCAGGTGCGGTTTGGCTGCATGTCATCTAGAACGATCGCTGAACCGATATCAATCATTTTCGCATTGCCGGTACGCTTCACCATAATGTTTGAGCTTTTTACATCACCGTGCAGAATTCCTTCACGGTGAAGAGCGGCCAGGGCGGATAGGCATTCACGTACCACAGCAATTGCAACGCCTGGCTTGAGTCGTGACTGACGTGGACCCGCCGTCACAATGACATTGTTTAAGTATCCCCAGCGTTCTTCGTTGACAGTTTCCCTGGTTTTTTCAAGAAGTTCAGGGGCAAGCAGTCGTGAAAGATCGTAGCCATCAATCCATTCCATTTCCATAATGCGAATTCGGCGTTGCTCCACAAAATTCTGGACATCCAATAAATTGTCCTGCTGGATTTGAGCGACTCGCGAAGAGACACTCGCGATTCGTGACATCGATTCATCGTAGTTCGCTTCTGACTCATATCGCTCCGGAGAAAAAACTTTCAGGGCCACTGGTAAGCTAAAGTTATCTGAACCTCGGCGTGTCGTAAGAAAGACGACACCTTGACCACCTGCACCAAGCCGGCGGCCAAGATTATGATATTCAGTCCAACTGAGCCTGCCTCCTTCGAGGATTTCACCATAACGAGATAGAAGTTCATCGGGACAACGCGTGCCAACTTGATTTGCGGCAGATATTGTTGCGCGATCGTCTTGGTAGAGAGCAGTAGAGAAGGATTCTTCTTGAGTCATGTGCGTTGTTCGTCCTGCTGTGGGAAACCAAGTTGCTTGTCAACGAGATTCTTAAGAGTCTTGTTATGTAAAAATCGAATAATATTGTCACAAAAAAACTGTGTCATTGCATCAATTCGGTTTCCTGACTGTCCTGCAACATGTGGGGTGATGAGTAGGTTAGGAGCAGTCCACAATCGATTATGACGCGGCAGTGGCTCCTCTGGGGTGACATCAAGCGCAGCTGAATCGAGGTGATTGCTTTCCAGTGCATCAACAAGAGCGTCTTCGATTACAAGTTTGCCTCGAGCCATGTTCACTAGGATGCTGCCTTTTTTCATTTGCGCCAAGGTTGAAGCATTGATCATGCCTTGCGTCTCCCTCGTGAGAGGTACGCATAGAAAAACAATATCTGCGTTTGCAAGGAGTTTGCAAAGTGATGAGGGGGGGCCAAGAAACTCAACGTAGTCAGGCTTATTCGAAGGAAACCAGTCGGTGGCAAGAATGCGTGTATTGAAAGGTCTTAGGACGTCCGCCAGACGCCGTCCGACGCCTCCAAAGCCAACAATGCCTACCGTACTGCCAGTCAGGTCACGGGTGGGACGCCGAACAAACTCTTGGTGTTGTTGCTGTTTGAAAAACAACGGAAGCCGACGAGTGCACGCGATTGCCAGGCCAATTGCATGTTCGGCAACTTGATTGGACAATACTCCTGAAGCACTTGTAACGGTAATATTCGACTGGATCACGGCTGGTGAAAGACAGTGATCCAGTCCTGCAGCAGAAGACTGAATCCATTGAAGCCGATCCTTTTTTACCACGTCTTCCCATGGGACTGGAACTTTCGCGTGGCCACAGTAGATATCTGCGTCTAAAATTTCTTTTGCAATGTTCTCTTGGCCTGCGTCAATAATGGTCGACCCCGGTGCAACAGACTGAATCGATGATATATGTGACGCTTCTACCGGATAACAGAGAACAATTCTTTCTGGGATAGCGAGTTCAGTCATAATTTCTCACATACTCACAATCATACGCTGTTCTTGCGTTTCACCGAGGGCTTTCTAAAAGGAACAGGTGTCTTTTTTGAACAGTATCTCGGTATTTGATGCCCTTGCTAGCGAATATTAGAGTGTTTTAATAAAATTTAGGAACAAACCGGAAGCATACTTTTTCAAGAAGTTGTGATCTCATGATACGAATGACAGTTTTCGCTGTCGTAGCGCTGGCTGTGCTGCGAATTGTGGTCGGCCTTCATTTCTTTTTGGAGGGATTTTCACATCTTCGGGACCCATCTTGGTCAAGTGTCGGTTTCCGAAAAGCAGCGGTGGGACCACTGGGGGATTTGTATCGGAAGTCCCTGCCAGAGGTAGGCAGTTGGAATGAGACGCTTGGAGCACGTGATCGTCGGTCGTCGCTTGAGGCAGGAAAGGCATGGGAAGAAAGTGTCATCAAGTCGTGGCGAGATGTTTTAAGTGCCCGTCAGCGTATTGCACCTTTTGAGTCAGCTGAGGATGAAAAAGTTGCTGAAGAAAAAATGAAGGTCGCCGCTAAAGAACTCGCCGATTATGTGGAAGATATTACTCCGGATATTGAACAGTACCGGA
Source organism: uncultured Planctomycetaceae bacterium (assembly GCA_964003275.1). Lineage (GTDB taxonomy): Bacteria > Planctomycetota > Planctomycetia > Pirellulales > UBA1268 > CACORA01. The sequence continues at coordinate 4,695 of CAXFJI010000042.1, read as the reverse complement.
TGGAATTGGATCGTCTGGACGCTCAGGTTCGTCAGCCATTTGCTCAAGAAGTTCCGTTTGAACGTCGTCGTGTTGCTGAAAAGCAGCGGGAATTATCTGGCATGGCTGCTGATTGGCAGGCTGATGCGTCATCAATCGGGGAAAAACTGTTTGCTGAGTGGGATGCTCTGTTGCCTCCATCTGATCGTGTTAAGGCTTCAGCTGCGAAGCCAAAAACAACCTTGTGGAAACTTGATCAGTTTGTCAGTTGGTCATTGGTGACAATCGGTTCTTGTTTGGTGGTGGGGATTTTTGTGCCCTTCAATGCGATGGGCGGTGTTTTTTTTCTTGCGAGTGTTGTTGCTTCACAGCCATTTTGGATTGCTGGCTCTCAGTCAACGTATAATCAGTGGGCTGAGATTTCGGCTCTCCTGGTTCTTGCAACTATGCCAAATGGAGGCTGGAGAGGACTTGATTATTTCCTACGTTCCTGGTGTCCATTGGCCTGCTGTCGGCGCGACCGCATATGATTTCTTGATTATCGATATTGAGGTGACCTGATGAACCTGTCTGAAGAACAAAAGAAAATAGGCAAGCAGAATTTTGATGATGCTGTAGGAGTAACCCGGCGTGATTTCCTTACGGGAACGGTTGCTGCCGGTCTGGCTACTGGTGCTGGGTTAGGTTCGATCTATTTTGGTTATGGAAAGAGTGTCGGTGATCCACTTCGGGTTGGAGTGATTGGTACGGGAGACGAAGGAAGCGTTCTCATCGGTGCTCATAATCCGGATTACATGAATATCGTAGCCATTGCTGATGTTCGGCCGTACAACGTCTATCGTGCATTTCATGGAGACATGTCGAGTGCAAATGCCTATGCCGTTCGTCCAGGGCTTTTATCAAAATATCACTGGAACAATGAGGATGAGGGGCGCAAGAACGTCAAGGTCTATGGTGCATATGAAGAGTTACTAGCTGATGAAAACATTGAGGCAGTTGTTATTGCACTGCCACTGCATTTGCATGCAGAAGCAGCCATCAAGGCGATGCGAGCTGGCAAGCATGTGCTCACTGAGAAACTGATGGGGCATAGTGTCCACGAATGCAAGGAGATGGGACGGGTTGCTAAGGAAACAAACAAGTTGCTTGCAACAGGACACCAACGTCATTACAGCATCCTCTATGATAATGCCGTTTTTACACTCGGCAAAGCAAAACTTATAGGAGACGTTCACTCCATTCGTGCACAATGGCATCGCGGTAATCTGCCGGGTAAAGACTCATGGAAGCCTCCTTTGCCAGGTGATGATGCGTTGGCGAGCAAATTAGCAAGTTGGAAAAAGTCACTGCAGACAGCGAAGCCTTCCGATATAGACTCGCTGACAAAAAGAATTGCTCAGCTTGAGAAACAGATTTCTGACCAAGAAGTTGACGCTGCGTCGCTTGGTTATACAGAAACAACTCTTCCAGATGGTACGACGCGCTCTTCGCTCGAGGAGCTCATTCGTTGGAGGTTGTGGAACCGGACTGGCGGTGGATTAATGGCTGAGCTTGGAAGTCACCAACTTGATGCTTCGGGTATTTTTGTTTCTGCAATGCACGGAGAGGGAAAAAAGATAAAACCTCTGACGGTGACAGCTGTAGGAAATCGCAGTATCTTTCCTGCGGATAGAGAAGTTGAAGATCATGTGTATTGTATGTTTGAGTATCCTGCTCCTGGATATGAAGAAGATCAGAACAAAAAGATTGTTGTGACGTACTCATCGATTAATGGAAATGGCTTTGGGGGGTATGGTGAAGTTGTGATGGGCACGAAGGGTACGCTTATTCTTGAGAACGAGCGAGACGTGATGCTGTACAAGAACTCTTCTCGTGATACTCGGGTCACCGTCAAGAAATCAAAAGATGGAACTCCTGCGCTGGACACTACCGAGAGTGGAGGTGGTGCTACGGTTGCTTCAGCCATCGGTGAGTCAAAAGGTCCTCCTTCGCGAGGATACACGGAGGAAATGGAGCATTGGGCATGGTGTATAAGAAATCCATCGCCAGAAAATCAGCCACGGTGTAAGCCTGAAGTTGCGTTATCCGACGCTGTTATTGCACTTGTCAGTAATATTGCTCTTGCTAATCCAACAACGCAGCCTCGAATTGAGTTTAAGCCAGAGTGGTTTGATATCGAAAGTGATGAAACCCCCGAGGGTGTCAAGCCAGATGTGGGTCGGGATGTATATTCGTCCTAAGAAAAACAGTTGGAATGCAAAGCAACTCCTGCGTCAGGGATTTTCGTGGCGTTAGCCAATATCAAAAATTCCTATGAGTGGCTCATTTGCTGGGAGTCCAAGGATATTCCTAAGTTGAGAACGGTCATCTTCATTAAGAGGGACGAACACAACAGGGTCTTGGCATAGTTCAGGATTTACCAGTTTGTAAGTCACGGTGCCATCTGCATCAACCTTTGGAACCCTCCCGTAGCCGTACATCATGTTATCGACATTTTCGAAGAAATCACGAAGGGTAATGGTGCTTTGTCTTGGGCGGCGTATGTAATACAGTTCAATAACATCCTTCCAAAAATGAGGAACAAACTTTTCGCCAAAGTCTGCGTGTCCAACGCGGTCACGATTTGTTCCAGCAATCATCACAGGCATTGAGTTGAGTTTGAGTGATCGTGCCTGGCATTTTTTTTCTAATAGTTTGGCGAGATTAATGCTGAAGTCAGCACTATAACAGTCGTCACATATGAGAACGAGGTGCCCGAGATCAACAGTCAGAGATTTATCAAGTTGAGGCAGGAGTGCATCGGCAAGACGATCACACGGAATGGAGTAGCTCTGAATTTCATTCGGCAAGCCATGTCCCAAAACAATAATGGTTGTCGGTTGTTTTTTGTTTGCAGCAAGAGAGACAGTGGTTAGAAAGTCATCTGCAACATCGGATAGTGTTTTTTCAGAACTATTTTTTTTGAAGATTGTCGGTGATGCATTGTACATTTGGGCGATCGCTGTAATTTCACGTGGGTCAAGGCCGCGATCTGGATCAAGTAGACCAATTATGTTTATGTCTTTTCCAATGACAATGTGAGTAGCTGCTGACGTTCTTTGCTTGTCGATAAATTGAGCAAGTTTTACAAGCGTTACCACCTGCTGATCATCGGACATTTTTTTGATGTGTGCAGAGTACGTAGCCGCTAGGTAGTAGAGAGAGGGTTCAATCTGCCTGTAGTGCTTTGTTGTCGCTTGAAGACGAGCGGAGACGGCAGGAGAGAGTTGTTTGTGAAATGACTCAAAATCGTTGAATGGGTCGTCAGCTTTAAGGTCACTTGAGGATATGGCCAAAAAGAGGCAGGCGCCGGCAGCAGCAAAGATATGGAAATATCGCATCAATAAGAATCGTTGACAAATTCGCCAGCTCTGGATACTGTACAAATATACAGTATTTCTGTGGTTGTTTGTTTGGAGCTGAGAATGCCGCTATTGGAATCACCCGAAATAGATGAAAAACCAGTTGTTTCGAGTGGTTTTTATAAGATCGATGGTCTTTTTCCACGAGGAGGTATTTCCAAGGGAAGTCTTATCGAATGGCTAGGTGATGATGCGTCTGGAGCGACAACAATGGCCTCAGCGGTTGCGGTATCCATGGCAACGACGATCACTGGAGGCACACTTTTTGTTGTTGATCGTACTGGACAATTTTATCCACCGGCCGTGATGCCATGGCTGTCATCGACTAGTGTCCACTGTCCTGAGCGTTCTTTAACCCCACGGCTTATTATTGTTCGGCCATCTCGGGATGCTGACCAAATCTGGGCAATTGATCAAGCCCTGAGATGTTCTGGTGTAACGGTTGTGCTGGCATGGTTGGGGCATATTCACCCGACCGTGATGCGTCGCTGGCAACTGGCGGCCCGGTCAAGCCATGCTATTGGATTACTTGTGAGGCCAAAAAGTATGTGGCGAGAGCCAACATGGGCCGCCCACCGTCTTGATGTGGCTCCATTGATGTATCAGGCACTTACATCCCGACGATTCAGACTCTCGCTTGTGGATGGCCCATGGACAGGAGCCGATCAATTGCAAGGTCATAAGCAATCTGTAGAGATTGTTTTTGATCTCTTGAGGGGAATTGAAAAAGTGGAAAAGGATTGATCTTTCAAAAATATGACAGCATTACACGCCTTAGGAAATTCACAAGAACAGACTCCTTTTCGAAAGAAAGATTTTGCATGCCGCGTTTCATGACGGCTTGGCTTCCGCGCTGGCCAGTGCAGCGACGGTTGCTTGAGCGTCCAGAATGGCGTCAGCGACCAGTTCTTATCTGTTGTCGTAAGGGGCGAGGTGTTATGCGGATTGTGTCATGGTTGGGGCCAAAGTTCATGTACCAAACGCGACACTCTGAACAGAGGGCTAGAAGTAAGCAGCCTCAGGCTATTGATATTCCAGTAGGTACGTCGTTGGCTGAAGCCATGTCTGTGTTATCGAGCACGTTTGGAGCACGATTTTGCCAGAATGCTGTCATTGAGCATGATGATCCCCTATCCGATCGGTTAGAACTTGAAAAAGTTGCTCGTTGGTGTCGACGTTTTTCGCCAGTTGTAGCTTTGGAGAATGAGTCAAAACCAGGTAGCTCTCCTGAATGCCTGATGATAGATGTCACGAATACGGCAGACTTCTTTGGGGGCGAAGAATTATTAGCGCGCACGGCAGTTTGGGCATTTGC
>CAXFJI010000041.1:0-11722 GCA_964003275.1 uncultured Planctomycetaceae bacterium | reverse complement strand
CGATGCCTCTCGAACCAGATCCGGCTCAACACGGACCAAATAGTCCCCGCCACCATCTTCACTTGGTACATAGGCCGTCTCAATCCCAGTGATGAGCATTCCTGCAAGAAGGATAAGCGTCTTGATCATTCGATGATTCTCCGCTGAACGGTTTCGTTACTCAACTCCAGAAAGCATTGTCGCAACAACTCCACTACTATGATTTCACACTGGCAGCATCCTTTGATGCAACTCCTGAATCTATGACCCCTGCCTCAACAGGAATCTCAGCAGGTTTTTCAGCCACTGAAAAGGTGACTAATTCAGTCTGAAGCATCGTCAAAGCCGCCTGAAGAAAAGCAACAGCAATGGGGCCAATAAAAATCCCAATGGGCCCAAGAGCTGCAACGCCTCCAAGCACACTGAGTAATGCAAGCAGGGGATGCAATTTGGATTGACCATGAAGAACAATGGGCTTAATCACATTATCAATGGTTGAAACGACGCAGAGACCCCATATCGCTAATCCAATGGCCGCAGCAGTACTCTTCATAAAAAAAAGCAGATACAAGCTGGCAGTGACCCATACTGCTGCAGCTCCAACGAATGGCACAAGTGATCCAAAAAAGGTGAGAAGCGTGAGAAGAAAGACTGACTGGAGGCCAGCGACATAAAAACCAAAGCCCGCGAGAATAGCCTGAACAATCGCGGCTAATAATGTTGAGCTCACTACGGCTCGGCTGACTTCCTCAAATTCTTCCAGCAACTGCCATTGATAACGACGATCAAGCGGGACGAGCCGCATCACCGCGTTGAACATTCTCGGACCATCGGCAAGAAAGTAAAAGAACGCAACAATGAGAACAACAAGTCCAATCACAAGCTTTACAATGGCCTTGGACGCACCAGCAGCGATTGGTCCAATCCAGTCTTCAATGAGCTTCCGCAATTCGTTGTTGACCCCGTCAGCAGATAGTTCCATGCCAGTTGTCTCATTAATGGAGACAACCAGTTTTTCTAAAACAGCAGGGTCAAGCTTGAGACCACTCGGAGAACTCAACATGGTTACTGCTTCACCACCAGCACGAACCAGTAAGAGCATGAGCGGTACAAGGACGATTGTGAATACAAAGAGGGTGGTAACACCAGCTGCAAACCAATCTGGACATTGCAACTTCCGCCGAAGTGATCGATAGAAGGGCCCAAAGATGACAACCAGCATGGCCGCCAGCAGAAGTGGCAGTAGAAAAATGGCCATAACTCGCAGAGATAACAGGCCAAAGACGACGACCAGCCCAACGAGAACACCGAGTGATATAAGGCGGGCCATAAGATTTTCCTACAAAAATGACAACTCTGGTGAGCGACGTCGTGTCCACACAAAACCCTCACCGTAGTCGCAATTCTAATGCAAGGGTATCCTAATCACAGTAATTCTTAAAAACTCCATGTTCTGACCGACACTTATGCCAAAACCTACCATTTCACTTGTGATTCCAGTCCGGAACGAAGCTGGAAACATTGTTCCATTGGTTTCTGAGATCCAGCAGGCCATGGAAGGTGCAAACCTGTCATGGGAACTGTTTATCGTTGATGACGGATCAACCGATGCATCGTGGGATGAGATCAATCGCCTGACACACGATCCCCGAATTAACGGAATCAAGTTAGACCATGCTCAAGGGAAGACAGCTTCTTTGGCAGCTGGATTTGCACGGTGCCAGGGCCAAGCGTATGCAATGCTTGATGGAGATGGTCAGGATGATCCAGCTGAAATACCAAAAATGTTCAGCATGCTGCAGCCGCATGAGTCGAGCACCACGCCAGCGGCTGATCTGGTCAATGGATGGAAAACGCCCCGACTCGATCCGTGGCATAAAACCTTTCCTTCACGAGTCTTCAACAAACTCGTTGGTTGGATGACTGGCCTGCATCTTCATGACCACAATTGCGGCCTGAAGGTCATGCGATCAGATGTTGCACACCAACTTACGCTGATTGATGACATGCATCGATTCATCCCTGTGATGGCATCATCTCGGGGGTTTCGTGTTATTGAAGTTCCAATTCGTCATCGTCCACGTGTACGAGGCACATCAAAGTATGGCGTTGGTCGTTTCTTTCGTGGTTTTCTTGATTTGCTCCGTGTTGCCATTATTGTCCGTACTGGCAGCCACTTTCATCGACCACATGAGAATGATCCTCAAACGAATAGGTTTTGGGTGTATGCAATACTTGCTGCCATCGTGCTTGGCAGTGTCATCGGCCGGCTAGGTGCGGTCTCGAGTATTGACAAAATTGCACTTGAAAAGCGACTCATTGCTGATGCAATTACCAAAGCGACCAACAGTGGAGTTGAATTTGATGAAGATGTTCTTCGTCAACGCATTGTGGAAAGCAAGCGACTGATGCGGCCTTTTCTCTCCGCCAATGATCGCAGTCGCTGGCTTACCATTCGATCTCTGGTGGAAAATGGTTCCTTTGAAATTGATCAACTGATTAGTGAACCTGGCTGGGACACCATTGATGCGGTTGCTCATCCCGATGCCTCCGGAAATCTTCATTTGTATTCAAGTAAACCACCCATTCTTGCTGTCCTTGCTGCAGGTCCGTATTGGCTCTTGAATCGATTGACTGGATGGACACTTGGGGACCACCCTTTTGAAATGGGACGAATGCTTATGGTCCTGTTTGGGCTCGTCCCTCTCGGATTACTCATTTTTTTTACTGCTGGGATCGTCGACCGTCTAGGACATACTGACTGGGGACGATTGTGGTCCGTGGCACTCATTGCCGCAGGCACCTTTCTGACAACCTTTGCTATCGTTCTAACGAATCACCTGCCGGCTGCTGTGTGTGCTGCAGCGAGTCTTTGGATTCTCCTAAGAATACATCTTGATAACGCTCGTTCATGGAGCATGTTTCTGTGTGCTGGTCTGACTGCTGCTTTGACGGCTGCTTTTGAGCTCCCTGCGTTGTCATGGCTTGTCATCGTCTTATTGATGTTGTTTCTTGTTGATCAACGCAAAACTGTGTTTGTTGCATTGCCAGCTGCTGCAGGCATCGCAGCACTTTTCTTTTTCACGAACTGGTTAGCGCATGACACACTTGTACCACCGTATGGACACCGAGGGTTCGGAGAGGCCATCGCAATCGATCCTCCTGGGGCAACCTGGAATCCAAACAACTGGTACGACTACTCATGGCCACGCTCTGATGGAAGAATCGTGTCGAGCTATTGGCGAAACCCTGGAGGCATTGATAAAGGTGAGCAATCAATCGCTGCATACACCTTTCACGTGTTGATTGGCCATCACGGCATCTTTTCGCTGACGCCGGCCTGGCTTTTGGTGATCCCGGGGCTACTCTACCTGCGCTCACCGCAGCATGATACTTCATCAACAGAGGCCCGCATCTTCAAACGTCGGATAGCACTTGCAATCACTGTCGTATCAGTGGCCGTCATTTGCTTCTATCTCAGCAGGCCCCAAATTGACCGAAACTACGGAGGTATGACGTCAGGGTTTCGATGGGCTTTTTGGCTTGCCCCGTTGTGGATGGCAGCAGTGGTTCCAGCGGCTGACCGACTCTCGAAAAGTCACTGGGGACGATCGTGCGCCCTTATTCTTCTCTTTTTCTCCGTGCTTTCAGCAGCGTTTCCAACCTGGAATCCTTGGACACTACCGTGGTTACATCAATGGCTTATCCATATTGGTTTCGCGCCCGTCCTTTAGTGATTTTGTTGAATCAAACGATGTGCCTCGGCTGGCCAATAACTCGGGATTTCAGCCTCAACAGTTCTTAATTGCTTTGTGTCCGGATCATGAAACGTTATCTTCCATGCGTGGAGGGCAATGGGAGCCTCTCGTGGCGTCTCACTGCGACCCCAAAAATCCCATTGTGGATCAGACATCAGATCGTATTGTGCACCGTACAAAATATCACCAATAATCGGCATTCCACGCGCAGCGGACTGCACTCGGAGCTGATGCATCCTTCCTGTCTGTGGCTGCAACCAAAGAAGTGCCACCGTACGTTCTCCCGGCCCAGGCAAGAAGCCGAGTTGAGTACTTCGAGTATGTGCCTCTCGAGCAGACCTTTCATCAGAAGATGAAATACAGGCTTGTGATTCATTTGGTATTTTGGCAATCCAATCATGCCAGTTCTGGTTACTAAAACACGCCTCTGATCCTTCAAGGGCACCTTCGTCACGCGAAGATACTTCTGTCATGGCAAGATATGTTTTCTCAATCTGTCGTCGCTCAAACTGACGAGACAACTGACGAGCTGCCCGAGGTGTATTCGCAAACAACATCACGCCTGACACTGCACGATCAAGACGATGAGGCACACCAACGTAGGAATCATGGGGCAACGTTGAACGCAACCACTGTTCAACCGAGTGAATCCCATGCGGGGCTTGGGTGGGAAGGCCATATGGCTTAATAACACCGACAACTCCTGAGGACTGAAAACAGATGCGCGGAACCACAGAATCACCTTTTGAAAACAACGTATTCACTGGCTGCAAACACTCATTGTGAAAACATCGGTTCTTCCTACACAAGCACTTTGGTATCAATCGCAAATTGAACCATCGCTCCGACAGAACGCCTTGACCATGCCCTCCAAAGTACCGTCAGACGAAGAATGCATTATCCGAACCATCTGAATGCGGGGTTTCCGGAAATAAAGAATTTTGCTCTTATATTCTGGATCGGTGTTATCTACCATCCAAAATGATTTCATCAAAAGGATTTGACATGCCATCGCCTGCTCCGGACCTAGCAGAAAACAAAGACTCTGAATGGGTGAGTGATGCGCGTCGTGCAATTCGTCAAGCACAAACGGACTACTTTGCCGTGAAACCATGGCGTTATTGGGTGGACTTCCTTGTTTCCCTTGTTCTTGCCTATACGTCAGCCACTGTGTACCTCGTCTCTCCGATGGGATCCTGGCCCCAACTGGCAGCCTTCCCGATTGCTGTTTTTTGGCTCTACCGACTCGGATCACTCATCCACGAAGTCTGTCATCTTGGCCATCATGAAATGCAGGTTTTCAAAGTAACGTGGAACCTGCTGGTTGGTGCCGTCACACTTACACCCTCACCGTTTTTCACCCGTCATCATCGCGATCACCACAGTGCAAAAATGTATGGCACTCCGGAAGATCCCGAATACGTTGCCAACGTACTTGAAGCTGGAAACTGGAAAAGCGCAGTCCTGTATGCCGTTCACATTCTCGTATTTCCAATCATGGTATTTCTTCGCTTTCTATGTGTACCTCTCACATTTCTCTCACCAGGGCTCCGGCAACTGACACTTGAGCGAGCAAGTTCTCTTACGCTAAATCCACGCTATCGACGAAGAGTGACTTCGTTTGATCAGAAAGCTATTACGATGATGGAGATTCCGTGCTTCATTCGAGCAGCTATGATTCCGACCTTTATCTTGGTTGGAGTGAATCCTCCCAGCCGTATTCTTCTGCTCTATGTGTTGGCCCTGACAACTGTCGTACTGAACCAGATGCGTCAACTGGCAGATCATCATTTCACAGGCGATGGCGAGATAGCATCATGGGAGTCACACATCCTCGATTCCTGTAACTTTACAGGCTGGGACCCTCTCACGTGGCTTTTCTTTCCTTTTTCCATCCGATATCACGCCCTCCATCATCTTTTCCCATCCATGCCATACCACAACCTGAAACCGGCGCATGACCACCTTGTACAAACGTTGCCCAAAGACTCTCCATACCTCAGTCTTGATCAACCAGGGTGGTGGAGTGTTGCAAAGCGAACAGTGTTCGGCCCCACCCCGGCAGCCTCAGTGACATTGGGCCCTCAGGTCAACAACTCATAAACAACTATGACTCGTGGGGCTGTCGATAGAGCACAAAACCTTCAATCGCCTCATACTCAGGTAATCCCAAACGGTCGTAAAGCTGCGCTGTTTCCCTATTTCGATCTTCAGCCCGCTGCCAGAATTCACGCGGATCAGTTGGACCAGGAAAAAGGGCACGATCTTTTTGGCTTTCATGTTTGAAAATCGCCATTCTTTTGCGTTCAACTTCATCCGGAGAAAGTGGGACAGCCATCTCAATCTCGTGTGGCTCCCATTCTTGCCAAGCCCCACGATAGAGCCACAACTCACAGTGCTGGGCCCAGTGCTGATCTCTGAGTTGGCTAAACGCAGCAGTAACCGCACCGAGGCAGACCCGATGAGTGCCATGCGGATCTGAAAGATCACCTGCGGCGTAAATCTGATGCGGCTTCACGTGCTCGAGTAGTTTCGCAGTTATTGCAATATCATCATCACCAATTGGTTTCTTTCGAACTCTTCCGGTCTCATAGAAGGGTAGATCGAGAAAATGAATCCGTTCTGGTAACACACCTGAATATCGAGCACCCGCACGAGCCTCTGTTCTTCGAATTAATCCTTTTACCGTCTGCAATTCTTCGATGTCCACCGCGCCTGCGTGTTTTGTTCGGAGGAACACTCGTATCTGTTCAGCAATGTCTCCGGTCTTGGCCCCCACGCCAAATGCCTGACAAAACTCTTCAACAAAATCAACATGCCGATCAGCTGATTCATCCCATACGGCAATGTTTCCGCTGGTTTGATAGGCAACGTGTACTTCGTGCCCCTGTTCACAAAGTCGAATCAACGTGCCTCCCATGCTGATCACATCATCATCAGGATGCGGACTGAAGATGACGATTCGCTGAGGAAACTTTTCACCTGCCGCTGCCACGGCTGCCCGGACCCGGCGTATTGTCCCAGGCTTGCCAGCGGGCCAACCCGTAATTGTATCTTGAATCTCACGAAAAACATCGATGTTAAGATCGTAAGCTCGCCCACAATTTGAAAGCAGATCTTGAAGCCCATGCTCGTTGTAATCTTCATCTGTAAGCTTAAGTATTGGCTTCTTGAGTTTGAGTGCTAACCAAATAACGGCCTTGCGAATCGTAGGAGCCGTCCACTCGAGCCCCAAACTCTCCAGCGGCCCAACGAGCCACGGCGACTCGAAACGAGACAGCTTTGCTGCCGCCGCTTCATCTAAAATAAATCGTGCATCTGGATGCTGCTGGAGTGCACTCGCCGAAACATGACTGCATGGCTCTTCCTCCACTGCCCTGTGCACGATTGACGCCTTATGCTCCCCAAAGGCAAGAAGAATAACGCGACGCGCATCAAGAATTGAGCCGACGCCCATGGTTATTGCCTGACGAGGCACATTCCACTCACCAAAAAAATCACTCGCTGCATCTGCCCGCGTCACACTATCAAGTGTGATAAGACGCGTACGGCTTTCTAGAGCACTTCCCGGCTCATTGAACCCGATATGTCCCGTTCGACCGATGCCAAGCAGTTGGAGGTCGATTCCACCAGCCGCCTTGATCTGCTCTTCATAGCGACCACACTCCACAGGAACATCTTTCCGCTCAAGCGTTCCATCGGGAATATGAATACTCGAATCAGGAATATCAATGTGGTCAAACAGGTGCTCTCTCATGAAGCGATGGTAACTTTGCAAGGCGTCAGGCTGCATGGGCCAATACTCATCCAAATTGAATGTTATGACCGTTTTGAATGACACACCTTCCTCCCGATGGAGGCGTATGAGTTCATCGTACACTCCAACTGGCGTACTTCCTGTAGCGAGGCCAAGAACTGTTTTCTTGCCAGCTGCAGCACGAGTCTGCACAAGGTCAGCAATGTCTCTGGCAACCGATTGACTTGCGTGTAGCGGCTGTTCGTATACCGAGACGGGCACACGCTCAACATCATGAACATGAGGCAAGGGACCACTATAGATTGGAGCCACATCATTCGATGAAACCGTCACACTCATTTCGTACATCCTCGACTATTGAACCATGAACCTTCAGTGATCTACTTCACACCAATTTCGTTTTTCCTGGGATAGCAAATTGAGGTTGGGGTAACGTGCCATTCCACGAAAGATCACTCGGAAAGAGATCCATCTCAGATTTTTTTGCCAGAAAGTCCCACGTCACACGTTTACCTGTATAGGCGGCAACACGACCAAGAACAGCTGTCATAGAACTGTCGGCTGTTTGCCTCAACTCAACAATTGGCTTACCGCTTCGGATGGAGTCAATGAGATCCTTGTGCTCCTGCTTGTACGCATCAGCAATGCTTCCCTTCATTTCCCAGGTCGTAGAACCCTTTCGGTCCGTGATCCGAGAACCACTACTCATGGACCCAATGTGACACATCCCATGCGTGCCATAGATTACGGTGCTATTTTCACCAGAGGCCCCTGGTATCTGACGACACATAAAAGAAACAATGCGACTCCCTGGATATTCGTAGTCAACACTGACACTATCCCACATCTCACTGTCTGAAGGCCTGGTAAATCGACCTCCAGATCCATACGCAGATACCGGAGGGCCATCCATCACCCAATTGACTGTGTCAATGTTGTGAACAGCCTGCTCTACAATTTGATCGCCACTCAGCCAGATGAAGTGCATCCAATTATTGAGTTGATATTCAGCATCACTCATCTCCGGCTTTCTTTCTCGATACCAAATACCAGAAGAGCAGTAACGCGTAGTCGCACTGACAATATCTCCTATTGCACCAGCCCGTATCTGCTCAACTGCACCAATGTAATTCACCTGCCGTCGGTACTGTGTACCGGTCACAATGGCCGTGCCATTAGCGACGGCTGCATCATGAGCCTTAAGGCAGGTTCGATAACCAGCAACATCGACACATGAAGGTTTCTCGGCAAACACATGCTTACCTGCATTGACAGCAGCCTGCACCGTCATGGGACGAAACCCTGGTGATGTTGCAAAAAGAACGACATCCACGCGCGCGTCGTCCAAGATTCGCTTATAGGCATCAAGCCCGGCATGCATAGACTTTGCATCAACAGACACTTTATCAGGATGGGCCTTCGACATGGCTTTTACCAACCCAGCGCATTTCGACTCATACAAGTCAGCAACCGCAACCAGTGTGACCCCATTGTTGATGTCGAGTGAATTCTTTATTGCGCCTGTGCCACGACCACCACAACCAACCACACCAAGACGGAGCTCTTGTGGCACTTCAGCAGCAGGTACTGAAGAATGAACCATCATTCCGGCTGCAACGGAAGCAGCCGAACCAGTTCCAAGAAAAACTCGCCGAGTCTGATGGCTGTGAACTGTCGGTTTCGAATGCTCCATCGTATTACTCCTTCATTCTGGCTAAAAAGAAAAACATATCATCAACACATGCAGAATTTGATCAAAGACACACTGGCTAGAACTGTCCACGAACACTCATTGTTTCGAATATATTCACTCATCCGAGAAGCGCTTGCTTCATTTGGTCAAGAACTACCTTAAGGCGATTGATATCTCCTCCGCCCACCTCTGCTGACACCCATCCTGAAAAACCAACGTCCTTCAATGCTGACCGAACAGACGCCCAATCAATATCTCCAGATGTAATATCAACAAAACCCTTCCATGGCCCTTCAGCATCGGCCTTCTTATTCGAGTAGCCCTTGATATCCAGCTTAACGATTCGTGGCCCCAATTCTTTTACCCAGGTGGCAACATCACCATACCGGGCATGATTTCCAAGATCGAAAAAGGCCCCTACCCAAGGGCTTGAAAAACTATCAATGTAGTCAGCAAATTCACGCGCTGACTGCGTTCGTGAGCCAGATGGATCGTAGAAGAGTCCATTCCACACATTCTCAAAAAGGATGTGTTGACCTAACATAGCAGCCAGCGGCAAAACACGATTGATTTCTTCCCTTGCGCGATCTGGTCCTTCTGCACCATCTTGTGCTTTTCCAACAACAATTAACACTCCACTACCCCCGGCAGCATGAGAGCAGCGAATACAATGCTCCAAATTTCCACGCGCAACCTCACGAACCTCGACATCAGGACTCGTCAATGTTTGCTGCCAGTGACCATGATTAATTGTGTTGTGAATAAATACGCCAGCGTGACAGGCAGCCTCTCTAAGTTGTTGCGGCGTCACTGATGCCGCAGCATCAAAATCAACGCCATCCATGCCAGCCTCACGTGCCACAGCCAAACGTTCCACAAGCGAATCACCTTTTGTCATCCCATACTTGCACGAGAACAAGAAACCATGGTCTGGAACCTGTGGAACAGGCGGCAAAATATTCTCGCCACGAGGTTCATCGACAACTGCCCCATGTGACTGAACGGCTGCGCCCGCAACGGAGCAGGCCGCCACTGAGACAAAATTACGCCGGCGCATTTGCATAAATTTCCCGATTCCCATGACATTGTTATCGCGAAAAGTCACTTGTGGACAATGGCGATTCATCCCAATATAATATCTTTTTGTACCGTTTCTAGTTATCTCAACCCCTGTGTTTAGGTCTTCTTTACAAGATATTTCATTATTGCAAGCAGTTTGAGGGCGTATTTCATGGCACAAAATACCGATCCTTTGACAGCACTCGTCAACTCGTACATCCGGGGCGACTGGGGAATCAATGTTTCGGGAACGGGCCACCACGCCTCAGATACTCACCGCGGAACGGTTCCCCTCATGCACGATCGCCATGGCGACATTCGTCCATGGAAAGCGGGTCTGATTCTGAACGAGCATGCCATGCTCTACGTGACCAACGGAGAAGGAATGTTTGAGTCCATTCCGACGGGCACTTGTAGCATTTCAACCGGCGATGCTCTGTTTCTTTTTCCAGGGGTGTGGCATCGGTATCGACCGAAAAATGAATCTATTTTCAGGTTTTATTGGGTGCATTTTCACGGCGCTATTATCTCAGCCCTTCAGCAACACGGAATCATCACTCCAACACACCCTCGCTTCCACTGTGGGCTTGATGACGGAATTGCCGGTGCGTTTCAGGAGCTGCATGATGCTAATAGCAATGGCGACCAACAGACCGGACCGCTTGCCGCAGCCAAAACAATCGAGTTAATCGCTCGAGTAACAGCCACACATGCACCGAAAGCCCCGGACTCGAGACTTTCTCAAATCATACGACGCGCTCGCCTTGTACTTGAAGAAGAACCTGACTCCCCGCCCCGCATCGATGACATGATAAAAGGCTTTGATATCAGCCGAACCCAGTTTTTTCGTGCGTTTCGACGAGAGACTGGGCAGAGCCCCTATGGATATCGTCTTCACGTGCGTATGCACCGCGCGTGCAAACTTCTCCGAAACTCAGACCTCCCCGTCAAGGAAATTGCGTTATCGCTGGGATTTAATAATCCCTATCACTTCTCCAAAATATTTAAGAAGAAAATTGGGCAGGCACCGCGTCACTACAGGCAGACACAACAAAATATTCCATCCCGCAGTGGAATTGCAGAAAAGAAGCCTACTGGTGCAAACTATACGTGAGTGGACTGTCAATCCGTCTTGCAGGCCATGCCCATCCAACCTCACACCTTTCACCCTCCCAGCATCGCAATGACAAGTCGAATTGGTCTAGCGCTTTCAGGTGGTGGCTTTCGTGCCACGCTCTATCACATGGGAGTTGTTCGTTATCTCAGAGATGCGGGGGTTCTAGAGTCTGTGACCGACATTGCTTCTGTTTCAGGAGGGAGCATTCTTGGTGCACATCTGGCGTTGAACTGGGATCGTTACAATGGATCTGACGAGCAGTTTGATGAGGTCGCAAGTGAGCTGATCCGTTTCATTCAATTTGATGTGAGGAATCACATCGTACGACGCCTTCCCCTGATGACACCTTTTCAGACAGT
>CAXFJI010000040.1:0-11987 GCA_964003275.1 uncultured Planctomycetaceae bacterium | reverse complement strand
ACATCTTGTGCAGGTTGAGGATCGTGTTATTGATTTAGCGCACTCAGACCGATCC
Source organism: uncultured Planctomycetaceae bacterium (assembly GCA_964003275.1). Lineage (GTDB taxonomy): Bacteria > Planctomycetota > Planctomycetia > Pirellulales > UBA1268 > CACORA01. The sequence goes on along the minus strand of CAXFJI010000040.1, from coordinate 11,932 downwards.
AAAACACCAATCGAGCCATATCTTGCTGACCAATGGTTTATCCGCATGGATGACATTGCCCAGCCTGCTCTCGATGCCGTGACACAAGGAACAGTTCGGATTGTGCCGGAACGATACTCAAAGAGCTACCTCGATTGGCTTGGCGAAAAACGTGATTGGCCAGTGAGCCGACAGTTATGGTGGGGGCATCGTATTCCAATCTGGCACATTGAGAATGTTGATGAGCAGGATCTTACGGGCGCATTTGCTGATACGAGTACAGTTTCTTGGAGCTCTGATGGCGCTGGTGGTTGGTATGTATGCTCTTCAGATGAAGACCCAGGGTGTGAATCTATTGCAGGTCAACCACTTGTTCGAGATCCTGATGTACTAGACACATGGTTTTCGTCTGCACTATGGCCGCACTCAACGTTGGGCTGGCCGGATTCGACACAGGACCTTTCTTGTTTTTATCCAACGACGACACTTGTCACCAGTCGTGATATTATCACGCTTTGGGTTGCAAGAATGGTTATTATGGGAATCTTCGACATGGAAGAAGTTCCTTTTCATGACGTGGCTATCCATCCAAAGATTTTGGATCGATACGGCGAAACCATGAGCAAAAGTAAGGGGAACGGAGTCGATCCTCTTGATGTGATTGAAGCTCTTGGAGCGGATGCCCTTCGTTTTGGTATGACGAGTATGGCAACTGAAACGCAAGACGTTCGGATGCCTGTGGAGTTCCAATGCCCGAACTGTTCTGTGCGTATTGATCAGACTGTTCACAATCGCATGCAAACACGAATCACTTGCCAGAAATGTGGGAAATCATTTCGGACACAATGGGCGCGCAGCGAGGAGGATCTGAGTCTCCCACGAGGGCCAGCACTCTCGGAGCGTTTTGAATCTGGGCGGAATTTTTCAAACAAGTTGTGGAATGCGACACGTTTTGTCCTCATGAATCTTGATGGCTTTGACGGAGAGTGTCTTATTCATGAAGGTGATGATTCGTTTGCTTCACTTGAGGATCGGTGGCTTGCGAGCAGGCTTGCAAGTGTTTCACAGGCAGTGACTCGTGCGATCGATAACTATAAGTTCGCTGAAGCGGCTCGTGTACTTTACTCATTTGCGTGGGATGAATTTTGTTCGGCGTATGTTGAGCTGTGTAAGTCGCGTCTCTCGGATCCAGCAAGTCGACGTCAGGCTCAAGCCATGCTGTTGCTTGGTCTTGATACGATTCTTCGACTGTTACACCCGATCATGCCTTTTGTAACCGAAGAAATTTGGCAGCATCTTCGAACGGCTGTTGGAAAACGAAAATCTCCTTGGGATCGTCAGCCCCTGCAAGAATCGATCATGGTGTCCCAATGGCCAACACCACCAGATGAATGGATAGATGCTCGGACGGAAACACAGTTTGGGATCTTTCTTGGCCTTGTTGCTGTCATACGTGAGATCAGGTCCCGACAGAATATATCTCCAAAGACACGTGTGCCTGTCGTGATTCGTGCGCCTCAAGAGACGGCAGACTTACTTGCTCCTATGCACGCTTCGATTGAATCGATGGCTACTGTGACGCTGGTTGCTATGCATCCGGATTGTGAAGGCGCTGATGGGGCAGTTCGTTCATCTGTTCTTGGATGTGATGTCTTTGTTGATCTTGCTGGGCTTATCGATATAGATGCAGAGATCACCCGACTCCGTAAGGAACTTCAAAAAACCGAGGGTTTTATAGAAGCTAAGAAAAAGAAGCTTGAAAATGAAAACTTTACGTCACGCGCTCCCGCAAATGTCGTTGAAAAGGAACGGGCTCAGTTGTCGGAACTTGAAGAGAAACTTTCAAAAGGAGAGGCCACTTTAGCAGACTTGTGTTCCCGGGCGTGATACATTGGGAATTATCAGGTAAACTGCAAGGTATTACATTCTTTGTGTGGAGCAGCGCTATGAGCGTGCAGATGGAATTATCGCGGATTATTATTAGTGAGGTGAATGACCAACAGGTGGTCTATCTCAAGGAAATGGAAGGTGATCGCACATTTCCGATTCTGATTGGTCTCTTTGAGGCGACGAGTATTGATAGACGCGTGAAGCAGCACGAATCACCTCGCCCGCTTACGCATGACCTGTTAGTTGCGCTCGTTGATGAATTGGGTGGTGAGTTTCAAGATGTTGTTATTTCATCACTGAAGGAGCATACGTACTTTGCGACACTCCGAGTCGAAAAAGATGGTGATATAATCGAAATTGATGCCCGTCCAAGTGATGCAATTGCTGTTGCAGTCACCTGTGAGCCAAACCTTCCAATTTATGTCTCTGAAGAAGTTCTTGAGAGTGTGTTGGGCTAGGAGCCAATATCCAGTCCAAAAGCGTTTCGAAGAACATGGAGAGAATGTTTTCCATTCTGTGCTGAGACAATCACATTGAGCCGTACTTCACTGGTGCTCACAAGATCGATGTTTATTCCTGCATCGGATAAAGGAGTGAATAATTTATTTGCAACACCAGCATGACTACGTATCCCGACACCTGTGATTGAAAGTTTTGCAACAGCCGGAACATCGACAACTTTGGCATTTCGGGATGATGCAATTTTCTTTGCAACAGAACGTGCAGACTCACAGTTTTCTGCCGGTACGGTAAAAGAAATTTCTGCCTGGCCCTGTCGAGGATGGCTCTGAACAATCATGTCAACACTCAGGCCAGCCCGTCCGACTTCATCAAAGACTTCAGCTGCCACGCCCGGAGTATCTGGAAGGTCGATAAACGTTATCAGTGCTTGGGAAGAATCAAGAAGGCAGTCTTCAATCGCGAGGTCTTCCATGCCGTTGAGCCGTTGAACGACTTCGAGTGGACTTGACTTTGGTAAATCTGCATGCTGCTCCGAGTCTAGATGTGCTTCACCGAGGGACTTTTCAAGGTCAAATGTTGTATGGGCTGCCCGAACAGCAGCAGGACCATCGCTGCGATCCACAAGGACAGAAATTTTTATCTCACTGGTGGTAATCATGTGAACATTTATTTTCTTCTCGGAGAGAGAAGTGAACACTTGCCCTGCGACACCTTCAGCATCAGCCATTCCCATGCCCACAATAGATACCTTCGAGACCCCATGGTCGTGAGAAACTCCATCTGCTGCAATCTGGCTAGCGACCCGTTCAGTGCATTCAAGGGCATTCGTGAGATCTGACTCCGGTACAGTGAAAGAAATGTCGGCACGTCCGCCCTGCCCTACATTCTGGATAATCATGTCAACGGCGATTCCCGAAGTCGCAAGTGACGAAAAGAGTGCATGACTTGAGCCAGGTTGGTCGGGGGCTCCCTCAAGTGTGATCCGAGCTTCGTCTTTTGCTATTGCGATGCCCGTTGCAGGTCTCTGTATCGCCTGATCAGAAGCAAGAATTAATGTGCCAGGCCCGGCCTTGAAGCTAGAACGTACAACGACCTTTACACCAAACTTTTTTGCGAATTCTATGGAGCGTGGATGCATGACACCTGCTCCAAGGCTTGCCAGTTCAAGCATCTCGTCGTAGGAGATGGAGTTCAGCCGCCGGGCATCGGGAAGGACTCGTGGGTCGGTTGTATAGATTCCATCCACATCTGTGAAGATTTCACAAAGATCTGCATCCAGCACGGCTGCTAATGCAACCGCAGTTGTGTCAGATCCTCCCCGGCCAAGGGTTGTGATATTTCCATGTTGGTCTATTCCTTGAAAACCAGCTGCGATAACGATGGAGCCATTTTGCAAAAGTCGTTTGACGTGTTCTGTCGAAATTGAGTTGATTCGAGCTTTCGTATGTGATGAGTCAGTTTGAATGCCGATTTGTGCTCCAGTAAGACTGACTGCATCATGACCGGCGGCCTGCAGAGCCATCGCAAATAAGGCGACGGTCACCTGTTCACCCGTGGACAAGAGCATGTCCATCTCCCGGGCACTTGGTTGATGCGTAATCTCATTTGCAAGACCGACAAGATAATCAGTCTGATGTCCCATGGCGCTGACGACAACGACCACCTGATCACCAGCTCGATGCCGAGCGATAACTTTTTGTGCTGCTGATTGAATTTTCTTTACATCAGCGACGCTTGTACCACCAAACTTTTGCACTACGAGTGCCATGCTGTTTCAGCCCTTTCTTAAAAATTCTCCGATGAGTTGCCATCCTTCTTGGATGACATCACCTGTGAGAGCTGCAGAAGCTTCACAGTATGATGTGTGGCTAGAACTGGTGACATCCGAGCCTGCCATGATAAACGGCACAGGGCCATGAGAGTGTGTTTTCGTAGCGATAAATGTTGGATGATCAGGACAAATGAGGATGCGGTAGTCCCCGCGAGAGCGTAGATAGTCCCAAACCGGACCAACTATTTTTGCGTCAATCTCTTCGAGTGACGTCACTTTCGCTGAGGTATTTCCCTCGTGGCTTGCTTCATCAGGTGCTTCGACATGCACGCAGACAAGATCGGCATTGGAAAACTCTTGTATCGCATAACGTCCTTTTGCCATGTAGTCAGTATCCAGATAACCGGTTGCTCCCGGCACCTCTTGCCTCTTCCAGCCGGCAAGAGAGGCAAGGCCCCGAAGCAGGTCAACGGCAGTGATCATGGTTCCGTTGATACCATACTTTTCAATAAAAGGTTCCATTGTAGGAGCACGACCGACTCCCCAAAGCCAAACATGTGTTGCCGGACGCTTTCCCTCTCGTCGTCGCTGTTGATTGATGGGATGGTTGGTCAGCCATTGAGTGCTACAGGACATGATGTCTTTAAGAAGATCACCGCCAGTTCCTTTGGGAAAACTGTTTTCAATAGGCTTGTCCATGAGATCGTGTGGAGGCGTTGTCGTGAGATCCGTCCCAAGCAGTGATGCTAGGTCATTTGGCCCTCTGTAGAGCAAAAGGTTGCGATAACTGACCCCGGGTGTGAATGTCCATCCGACGAGGTCGGGAAAATGCTTGGCAAGGCCTTCCTGAGCAGCAGCGAGCAATGTCTCAGATTCTTCAGTTGTTATATGATCTGCTGTAAAGTCTTCCATGACTTCAACGCCATGCTCTGTTGAAATGGTGACAAGATTACAGCGAATAGCCCAGTCATTTGGTTCTAAGTTGATATTCTTCGCTGCTGCTTCAAGTGGAGCACGACCCGTGAAGTAGACTGTTGGGTCGTAGCCCATCAAACTCATGCAGGCAACTTCTGATCCAGGTGAGTAACCCTTCGGCACATGATTGGTTAGACCAACACGACCACTTTGAGCCAACGAATCCATGTTGGGGGTGGAGGCAGCTTCTAACGGCGTTTTATTATCTAATTCTGGGCGAGGCTGATCACCAGCGCCATCAGGAATCACAACGAAGTATTTCATTTTGAAACTTCTTTTTTTAACCAAAAAAGAAAAAGCAGGAATTGAAACGAACGACTATTCATCCAGGACACTGAGGCAGGTATTCATCCCTTGCGTCACACCTGCGACTTCGATCGCAGCCATAGCATTTTGAATGGCTTGAGCAGAACACGCATGCGTCATAATGACGAGCGGTATGCCCGTTGCAGCGGTGTCAGGTGCCTCATGCTGGATAACAGATGCAATGGAAATTCCATGCTCACCCAGAATTCCGGTGATGTGAGCAAGAATACCTGGCTTGTCAGTTACATGAAAACGAAGGAAAAATCGTTCTTGACGATCAGCTTTATTGAGAGCGTGCGTTGAGCAATCAGCGTCAAGTAATCCTGTTGTTTGAAACGTAATAGCAGTCCGTCCAACAACAGTGTCAATGATGTCAGCCACTACCGCTGATGCTGTTGGCATTTGTCCGGCCCCAAGTCCATGGAAAAACATTGGTCCGACGGCATCTCCTAGAACACTGACTGCGTTAAATGCGCCATGTGTTTCAGCAAGGGGTGTTCCAATTCGCACAAGCGTCGGTGCAACTCGCATCGCTAAGCCATCGGCACCTTTTTGAGCGATGGCGATAAGACGAATTCTGTAACCTAACTCGTTTGCAAAGCGGATGAGATCAAGATCAATGTGTTCAATGCCAGTTCGCGGTATGTCATTCCATGGCACCCATTGACCAAAAGCGAGGTGGGCAAGGATAGCGAGTTTCTGTGTGGCGTCGGTGCCGTCCACGTCCATGGACGGATCAGCTTCAGCGTAACCCTCGGCTTGAGCTCGTTTTAAGGTTTCAGAATAGTCCGCTGCATCTTCTTCCATGGTTGAAAGAATAAAATTACTTGTTCCATTGAGTATTCCTCGAATGCTTTGGATTCGATTTGCAGCCAGACATTCGCTGATCGCAGCGACGATAGGAATTCCGCCAGCAATCGATGCTTCAAAAGCGATTGACCTTCCGTTGTTTCTCGCAAGCTCAAATAGTTCTGGACCATGTTCAGCGAGTAAGGCTTTGTTGGCTGTTACGATATCTTTGCCGTGTTCAAGGAGTTCGATGGTCATCGATCTGGCTGGTTCAAGTCCGCCCACAAGCAGAACAGCCACTGAAATTGTTGGGTCTCGTGAGATCGACTCAATATCAGATGACACTTGTTCAGCAGAGAGGGGAAGATTTCGTTTTTTGTGAACATCACGGCAGACTGTCCGCTCCACATGTATCTGTCTTCCAGCATGTCTTGTGATTTGATCAGTTGAGTCTGTGAGGAGTCGAACAACGCCTGATCCAACAGTGCCAAGGCCAACGACGCCCACGCGTGCAATTTCATTCATGTTTACAGAGTCTCCAGAATCTCCTCCGATGTTAATGAGCCAGAGTGTTTGTTGAAAGCGATGAACTATCGAAACGATCACCGATTCATGGTTTGATAACTGATCAGTGCAGGATATACCGGCTGTATCGGCAACCCCTGGGGCAAGTCGAGTCTGTCTGGCATTTCCAAAGCTTTTTGCGAAGGTGGATGACCGCTCTATTTTCGTCGGGAAAAACCTATATCTTCATCTTTACAAAACCCTGTGTTCTCAACAAATGCTCGATGTTTTGTGATGTCAAATTTGCCTTATTTTAGAGGAGTGCGTCGTGGATACTGCAGCTCGTGAGTTTTTGATAAGTCTCCTTGAGACTCCAAGTCCTTCTGGGTATGAGCAGCCTGTTCAAGGGTTGGTTCGTGAGTATTTGGCAGATGTGTCAGACACGCTGGAGACAGATTCTCACGGCAATGTGATTGCTGGTAAAAATCCGAGTGGTGAAACGCGAATGCTTTTAGCGGGGCACTGTGATCAAATTGGTCTGATTGTTCAATACATTGATAACGAAGGATACATTTCGGTTCAGCCGATCGGTGGGTGGGATCCCATGCAACTTATCGGTGCTCGTGTCACCGTCTGGACGACTGAGGGCCCAGTGCCGGGAGTGATGTCGCGTAAGCCTATTCACCTGCTGACGGAGGAGGAGAGAAAACAGGTTCCGAAGATGAAGGATCTTTGGATCGATATTGGAGCAAAAGATAAAGATGATTGTGAAAGTGTCGTACGTGTAGGGGATTGTGTGACATTTGAGCTGAAATACCAGCCGTTACGTAATGGACGGGCGTGTTCAGTTGCCATGGATGATAAAATTGGGCTGTGGGTTGTTTTAGAAGCATTTCGCCGAGCCGTTTCTGCAGGCCCTCTTCCATGTGCATTGTTTGTTGCCTCAACAGTGCAAGAAGAGATAGGACTTCGAGGAGCAAGGACAAGTGCACATGGAGTTGCTCCACATGTCGCCATTGCTGTGGATGTTACGCATGCAACAGATTGTCCGACGATTGATAAGAAAACAGAAGGTGACATTGCTCTCGGGAAAGGCCCAGTTGTGTATCGTGGCCCGAATATGAATCCTCATGTTGTTGATCGCCTGCTTGCAGCGGGAGAGTCTCATACGATACCGATTCAACTGGCTGCCATTGGAAGAGCCACACCGACTGATGCAAATGTGTTGCAAACAACACGAGCTGGAGTAGCCACCGGCCTTGTGAGTGTTCCGAACCGGTATATGCACTCAGCCGTTGAGACCATTCAGCTTGACGATGCTGATAAAACAGCAGATCTCCTGGCGGCTTTTATTCGGGGATTGGAGGGTCAGATTTCGTGGTCTCCATGATTTCGCATCTGTCAGAGGATTGATTTTCAGGAGTGAAAAGGCACTGCCAAAAAGGCACGTTTGGAACACGTCAGTCAGAGGTGTCTCGACTATTTTTGCAAAAAATAGCGGGAAAAATGGGTTGTGGCGTGTTTTGTTCAGTCTCGGCACGCCGCTTGCTCTACTTTGCTGCACCCCGAGGTTGGGCTGCCAAACAGAAATAACTTGTTACGTTTTCAAAGGAGTCTTCAGTGTCCAAACAGATGGTGTTCGATGATGAGGCCCGCCAGCCGTTGCTCACCGGTGTTTCGAAACTTGCTAGAGCAGTTAAAAGTACGCTGGGCCCCCGTGGCCGAAATGCAGTCCTCGATAAGGGCTGGGGCTCACCAAAAGTGACCAAAGATGGGGTAACAGTCGCCGAGGATATTGATCTTGAGGACCCCTATGAAAACCTCGGTGCTCAGTTGGTAAAAGAGGCGGCCAGTAAGACAAATGATGTTGCTGGTGATGGCACAACAACAGCAACGGTTCTAGCAGAAGCTATTTTCAGAGAAGGTCTGAAAATGATTGCTGCCGGTGCTGATGCGATGGCACTTTCTCGCGGAATCCATAAAGCAGTAGAGGCTGTAGGTGCATCAATCCTTTCAATGGCGACTCCAATTAACGAAAAAAATAAAAAAGAATTGATGCAGATTGCAACAATTGCTGGAAACAACGACTCCACAGTCGGGAATGTTCTCTCGGAGGCATTTCTCAAGGTTGGAAAAGATGGTGTTATCACAGTTGAGGAAGGAAAGCAGTCTGAAACGAGTGTTGATGTTGTTGAGGGCATGCAGTTTGACAGAGGGTTCCTTTCTCCTCATTTTGTGACAGATGCTGAAAGTCAAATTTGTGAGTTGGAAAATCCATATGTTCTCATTTATGAGGAAAAGATTTCGAGTGCGAAGGATCTTGTTCCATTACTTGAGGCCATCAGTAAAGAAGGTAAGCCACTTGTTGTTATTGCTGAGGATATTGAGGGCGAGGCCCTTGCAACCCTTGTGGTCAATAAGCTTCGAGGGATCGTGAACTCAGTGGCTGTGAAGGCCCCTGGATACGGTGATCGGCGAAAAGCAATATTGGGTGATCTCGCAGTGCTACTCGGAGGAGAGGCAATCTTTAAGGATCTTGGTATCAAACTCGATTCCGTGAAATTATCTGACCTTGGTCGGGCGAAGAAAATTATTGTGGAGGCTGAGAATACAACGATTGTGAGTGGTGCTGGCAAGAAGTCTGCCATTGATGGTCGGGCTGCACAAATTCGTGATGAGATTGAGAAAACATCCAGTGACTATGACCGGGAAAAACTCCAAGAGCGACTGGCCAAGATTGCCGGCGGTGTGGCTCAGATCAATGTTGGTGCAGCCACTGAAACAGAGATGAAGGAGCGTAAAGCACTCATCGAAGATGCAAAGAGTGCAACACAGGCGGCCCTTGCTGAAGGCATTGTCCCCGGAGGTGGTGTGGCACTTTTGCGAAATGAAAAAGCAATCGAGAAGCTAGATTTGAAGGGTGATGAAAAGATGGGAGCGTCCATCGTTAAGAACGCACTTCGTTATCCACTCGATTCGATTGCTTCCAACGCGGGCCTCGATGGTTCGGTGGTGGTGAATCGAGTTAGGAATCTGAAGGGTAAGAATGATGGGTATGACGCTGATAAAGGTGAGTATGGCGATCTTATTGCTGCAGGAGTCATTGATCCTGCAAAAGTCGTTCGTACTGCTCTTCAAAACGCTGCAAGTGTCGCTGCGTTGCTGCTGACAACCGAGTCGCTTGTGACAGAAATTCCTTCCGAGGAGGAGGAGCCAGAAGGAGACCACCACCACGACCACGGCATGGGCGGCATGGGCGGCATGGGTGGCATGGGCGGCATGGGCGGCATGCCTGACATGGGCGGCATGGGCGGCATGGGCGGCATGGGTGGCATGATGTAGCCGTGTTGCAGTTCCTCCCCAAGTGAGATTGAGTCTTAAAAATACGTACAACCTTTCATTCCTTTTCGGAGAGATTTAGTAATGGCAAAAAAATTGAACATTCGTCCTCTTGATGATCGTGTCGTGGTCGAACCGGTTGAAGCTGAAGAGCGGACAGCTGGCGGGATTGTGTTGCCCGACTCGGCAAAAGAAAAGCCTCAACGTGGTCATATTGTTGCGCTCGGGCCAGGACGTCTTCTTGAGAGCGGTCAAAGGGCAACATTATCCGTTGCACTTGGTGACGAAGTGATTTACGGCAAGTACTCGGGTAGCGACATTGAGGTTGATAGTCGTGATGTCAAAATCCTTCGCGAGTCAGATATCCTTGCCAAGGTTCTTTCCTGATTGTTTAGAGTTCCATTCACAAATATTTATAGATCAAAACGTTTCTCTAGGAGATTTCAGTCGTGTCCAAACAGTTGATGTTCGACGACAATGCTCGTGCCAAAATGCTTAAGGGCGTAGATAAACTAGCTAGTGCTGTGGCTGTGACTATGGGGCCGACTGGCCGCAATGTCATTATTGACAAATCTTTTGGTGGTCCCACTGTCACAAAAGATGGTGTCACGGTGAGCAAGGAAGTTGATCTTGAAGATGCATTTGAAAATATGGGTGCAAAACTGGTCAATGAGGTTGCTTCAAAAACGTCAGACCTCGCGGGTGATGGAACGACAACTGCGACGGTTTTAGCGAGAGCTATTTTTCGGGAAGGCACGCGTAATGTTGCTGCTGGGAGTAATCCTACCGCTGTACGTCGGGGCATTGAAAAGGCAGTGACAGCTGCTGTTGGCAGACTTCTGGAAATCGCAAAACGAGTTGATCGTCCAGAAGAGGTTGCCCAAGTTGGTGCGATTAGTGCAAATAATGATCGAACAATTGGTGATCTTCTTGCAGAGGCTCTCGAGAAGGTCGGTAAAGATGGCGTTATAACGGTTGAGGAAGGTAAGGCGACGGATACATGTGTCCGGTTTGTCGATGGAATGCAATTCGATAAAGGCTTTGTATCGCCATACTTCATCAGTCGTCCTGCTGAGATGGACTGCCTTCTCGAAGATGCACTAATTCTCATTTATGAGAAAAAGATTTCGAATCTTCGAGATCTTGTTCCATTGCTTGAAAAGGTTGCTCAGTCAGGGAAGCCACTCCTGATTATCGCTGAAGATGTTGATGGCGATGCCTTGGCTGCATTGGTTGTCAATAAGTTGCGTGGAATACTCAATGTCTGTGCTGCTAAAGCTCCTGGTTTTGGTGATCGAAGGAAGGCGATGCTCGGCGATATTGCCACGCTTACAGGTGGGACGCTTATCAGTGAAGATCTTGGGTTGAAACTTGAGAATCTCGATCTGTCACATCTTGGCAGTGCAAAGACGGTCACCGTTGACAAAAATGAAACGACGATTGTTCAAGGTGCTGGCAAGCAAGAGGATGTTCAGGCTCGGGTGCAGCAAATTCGCAATCAGATTGAGAATACCGAAAGTGAGTATGATCGAGAGAAACTGCAGGAGCGGTTGGCAAAACTGACTGGTGGAGTAGCAATTGTAAGCGTTGGCGCAGACACAGAAGCTGAAATGAAGCAGAAGAAGGCTCGTGTCGAGGATGCGTTGCATGCGACTCGTGCTGCCGTGGAAGAAGGCATTGTACCTGGCGGTGGTGTTGCGTTAGTCCGCTGCAAGGAAACAGTGGAAAAGTCACGGTCTCAAGCGAAGGGCGATGAGAAGATTGGAGTGGATATTGTCTTGCACGCACTTGAAGCACCGATTCGGCAGATTGCAGACAACGGTGGACTTGACGGTGCTGTAGTAGCAGACGAAGTATCAGAAAAAGCAGTCAATGTTGGTTACGATGCGAACAAAGGTGAGTACGTCGACATGTTGA
>CAXFJI010000039.1:0-12105 GCA_964003275.1 uncultured Planctomycetaceae bacterium | reverse complement strand
TGCCACAAATCTCACATCAAGCTTTTCGGTTGTTCGGTCAGCGGGAAAATGCATGCGTTCTCATGGTGGTTCTGTGGTTCTTGTGAGTTCTGCCGCAGCAACGATCGGGATGCCAAATCATGAAGCGATTGCTGCGGCCAAGGCAGGGATTGAAGGGCTTGTTCGTTCAGCAGCAGCAACCTATGCGGGCAGTTCTATTCGTTTCAATGCCGTTGCTCCAGGTTTGGTCAAGTCAAAAATGACTGAAAGATTGTGGAATAATGAAACGACAGCATCAAATTCAATTCAGATGCACGCGATTGGTAGACTTGGTGAACCAGATGATATTGCTGCGGCTATTGATTGGTTGTTGTCCACAGAAAGTAGCTGGATAACTGGTCAGGTGCTTGGTGTTGATGGTGGGTTGGCAAGTGTTTTACCACGTCGAACAGTACGGGCATGATACTGAGGGCAACTGATGCGGGGAGTCAACGAAATATCGCCAAAGTGGATGTCTTTCGTCCTTGTTGCAGCAGCCCTGTACAATGTTGTGTGGGGAAGTTGGGCCATTCTGTTTCCTGAAACTATTTTTTAATGGTCAGCATTTGAGCCAATGCCGATCTATCCGGAACTCTGGCAGTGCATTGGGATGATTGTCGGGGTGTATGGTGTGGGGTATGCCATCGCAGCATCGAATCCTGTTCGGCATTGGCCGATAGTCTTGGTGGGCCTTCTTGGAAAAATATTTGGTCCGATTGGTTTTCTTCAGGCTGTCTGGGAAGAGCGATTTCCAGTGGCTATGGGATGGACCATTCTCACGAACGATGTGATCTGGTGGGTGCCATTTAGTTTGATACTCGTACATGCTTTCAAACAGCACGCAAAAGAGAGACATGCCACAGGACATGCGGAAGATCGATCAGAGGTTTGAGAATAATGTTTTTAATCTTGCTAGCCAATGTAGCGTCGACATGGGCCATGGTCGGACTCATTTGGTTTGTTCAGATTGTTCACTATCCTCTCTTTGGTCTTGTGGGACAGGGTGAGTTCGCTGAGTATGAGCATCGTCATAAGATTTTGACGACGCGTGTCGTCTTGCCACTTATGTTAACAGAACTGGCCTCTGCATCAGCACTGTGTCTGTGGTGTCCTGAGGCTGTGTCACCATACGTAGCATGGATAGGGTTCGGACTGATTGCTTTGATTTGGCTTTCTACGTTCTTCGTGCAGATTCCTGCACATCAGTCCCTCTCAAAAGCGTTTTCAAATTATCATCACCGCATACTCGTTACCTCAAATTGGATTCGGACCGTTGCGTGGTCCGTGCGAGGACTTCTTGTGCTTGTCATGGTCTGGCAAAGCCTGCCCTCGTAGAAAACGCTTTGCTCCAGCCATTCGTTTGAGAATTGGCTTGTTGATGAGCAGGCCCTTCACATCTCTTTGTTTCGTGCCAAAACTAGAGGTTCAATTCCTCACCCATGTGGAGAAGTTGTAGCGTGTCAGGAAACGTTGTTCCCTCTGAGAGTCCGGATGCTCCTCAGTGTCTTTCTTCCAGAGAAGGACTGGGTTTTCTTGGCATTGGTCTTTCCACAGCCAGTTTCATTCACATGTTGTCATTCTCATGGTGGATGGGTTTAGTTTCTGGCCAGGTGTTACTTGGGGCGACGCTCCTGCTTTTTTTTCTTCCCCGATCTGTATGTGCCCTGTCCACTTTTTTGGTGGCGAGTCTTGTCTACTGGTATCAACGACTGCCGTTTGTTCCCAACCATATTTTTTTTGAAATACTTGTGCATGTTGGGATGCTCGGCACGATCATGGTCGTTGTTGTCACGCGTTGGGGAAAAGAAAAAGAGGTATGTGATGACCTTGGGGACAGTATCTATGAACGGATTCGGCCAGTCGTCATGGCCTCCCTGATCATCATGTATCTGTTCACGGTGCTTCATAAGCTGAATTGGGATTTCCTGAATCCAGCAGTAAGCTGTGCCGTCTCGATGCACAAAGAACTTGCGTCAGTCGTCCCGTTTGTACCGAGTGATGAATGGACGTTCTGGCCAACTATCGTGGGTACGCTTGCCATCGAGTTACTTATTCCACTTGGTTTGTGGTGGCGTCCAACACGAATGCTTGCTGTTGTCCTTGGGCTTTTTTTTCATTGGTTTCTTGCCCTGCATCCTCATGGTGGCATCTACAGTTTTTCACATCTGCTGTATGCCTTGTATGCCGTTTTTCTGTTCTCGTCAAAAGATCATCCATGTGAGTTGTGGAGCGGTATGCCTCGCTGGGGTGGCATTGTGATCAAACTTCTGGCTGTGACTATTTTTGGAAGTGGAATTTTTCTTCAGATGCAGGCGTATAAAACAGGTCAAGGCTTTCTGGTTGCCAATGCAATTGGCTTCTATATCTGGTTGCTTTTTGCTGGATTTATGGCAAGCACCTATGCTGCACATTTCTATCTCAATCCATCACGTCGTTTGACGGCCCCAGAGTTTTGCTCGATGGGATGCTTATGGATCTTTCCCGTGTTGGTCTTTTTGAATGGTGCATGTCCGTACCTCAGCCTGAAGACGACGACTGCATTTTCTATGTTCTCGAATATTCGGACGGAAGTGAATGCGAACAATCATCTCTTTATGCCCCGGCTGAAGCTTTTTGGCTATCAAGATGACCTCGTGATGATTACAGAATCCAACGACAGGCAACTTCGGCAATACGCAAAGACGAAGGATCTGATTACGTGGTTTGAGTTCCAGAGGATTGTGGCCTCTCGTAAGCGTGCTGACTTATTCGTGAGATACAGTCGCAATGGTGTTCAAGCTACTCTGGAGAGGAAGAATAAAGAAAAAAGAAACGAGGGCCAACTGATGAAACATCCGTGGTATCTTGCAAAGTTTCTGGTCTTTCGGCCAATTGGTCGCCTGGACAAGCCCATGCCATGCCGTCACTAGGATACAACCATACGACGAATCTTTCATCGTGATGCAATGACCATAGAGGGAGGAGAGAACGCTCATGTTTTTTCACTATGTACGCATGTGTGCTGCCTTGAGTGTCATGCATGGAGGTGCTGTCATGGTTGCTCTTTTTTTTCTGTCAGACGTGCATGGGCAGAGTCAGGTTGGTGATCATGTTTCACAACAGGGCAAAACAATCGAAGAGAATATTCGTGTTCATCGTCTTGGCACAACAAAGAGATCTATTTTTGATGCCTTCTCCTATTTGAATCGCTTGCCTGAGAAGTTAGATGCTGAAGAAACACCGACTGATTTTGCCAGTCGTATGTTCAGTCGGCTGGCAAATCAGGAAGGTCGAGTGTTGTTGAAGATGCCAGCAGGTATGGGGCGAGCACACTATGAAGGACTCAAGACATTTCTTCGGTATGAAGGCGAGGTGAGTGTCGGTAATTGTGCGAGTTGTCATGTGTTTCCAGAGTTCACCGACGGCATGTCGCATGTTGTCGCAAACAATACGGACGCGACACCGACACCATCGGTTCGTAATGCGATTGAGAGAGGAGTTGATCTCAAGGCAGTGCTGCAGAAGAAGTTAGAGGCATCACGCCTCAAGAAAATGGGAAAAGCCAAAAGCATCAGTGATCAATACTCAGTCATGCAACTCAATGCAGAGGACGTAGAGCATCTCATCGCCTTTATGCAGATTCTTGACGATGTGTCTGATGAGCAATTCCGGAAACTCATTCTTGGTGCTGCTGTTCTTGATGTATCTGGTGAAGAACCGTGATTTTTTAGAAAATCGTCCACGAATAAGCCTTCCTTTTGGTTATTTCATATTCGGGCGTACATGATTTGCCGAGAAGAATTACCATGAGTCAATTGGAAAGAACGGATTAATGAAAAAATGTCTGCCATTGTTACTGTGGCTTGCTGTGCGACTGAGCATTGATAGCTCTGTGGATGCAGCAGCGATCAGTGGTACGGTCGTTGATGCTGCTGGAAAACCGCTTGAAGGCGTCATGGTGTCTGCGATAGATGATGACCATCGCAAGTGGATATCGGTGTTTTCGGCAGACGATGGTTCGTTTCGTATTACAGGCCTTCGCACAATCGATCATAATATCCGTGCTCGTCTCATGGGGCTTGCAGACGAATGGCTCAGTGACGTGCCTGTTGGATCTGAAAATTTGGTTATTCAGACGCGTCGTGCTCATGGTAAGGAGTTGGAGGTACAACGGCCTGCGAACAGTGCCTTCAGCATGTTGGCCTTTGAGAATCCACGTGACAAACTGAATTTCAAGATGATGTGCTCCTATTGCCATCAGGTTGGAACGGTTGGTTTTCGCACCCCGGAAGAGCCTGTTGACTGGGAGACCATGCTTCTGCGAATGGATGGGTTCGGCGGTCTGTATCCGCATACCCAGAAAACCATTATTCCACGTTTGATGGACACCTATAAAGGTGATGCCGTCGAGCGATGGCCAGCCTTCGTTCCGCCTCCGGCTCCAACAGGACTTGCTGCAGCCGCCACGATCACGATGTGGGAGATGGATGAGCCATTGGAAGGGTCATTCCATGACCTGGAGATCGGGCGGGATGGCAGGGTTTATGCCGTCAATATCTCGAAGGGTCGCATGATCGCGCTTGATCAGACATCTGGCGAACAAACAACGTATCGCTTTCCACGAGGAGCGTATGGACCGCATTCGATTGAGACGGCGAATGATGGCAGTCTGTGGACCACAATGTGTGCGAGTGGAAAAATGGTTCGTTTTGATCTCGATACGGAAACATTTGAGTCGTTTAGTAGTGGTGAGGCTCCCAAGACGCGGGGAGATTATCCGCATACACTTCGGATCAATCCAAACGATCCCGAGGGACTCATCTGGTACACCGACGCTGGGTCAAATTCGTGCTTTTCCATTCACCCAAAGACGCACATTGTCAAAGAATACAAACTGCTTCTTGCTGGACAGGCTGTTGCTGCCGGTCGTGGTGAGTCACGAGGTATTACGCCCTACGGTCTCGATTATTCACCAGTTGACGGCATGATCTGGTATTCAAAATTGAATGGCAATCGCATTGGTCGAATCGATCCGAGCGCTGAAGACGGTGACATTAAGGAATGGAATCCACCGTTTCGTGGTCCAAGGCGCTTGCACGTGGCTCCTGACGGAATGGTGTGGGTTCCCGGGTTCGGCTCGGGCGTGTTTGGCAAGTTTGATCCAAACGATGAGAAGTGGACGGTCTATGAACTGCCTGATGCAGAAAATCAGATTCCATATGCACTGAACGTTGATAAAGATGGCATTGTTTGGATTTGCGGTACGGGAAATGACACCATCAATCGGTTTGATCCGAAGACGGAATCACTTGTGGAGTTCCGACTGCCCACTCGTGTTTCCTACACACGCGAAATCGAGTTTGACGACGATGGCAACGTCTGGACGAGCACGTCTGGACCAGCGCGACATATGGAACGCGGCGTGGGTGCTGTGATCAAAATCTCATTGCCAACGATCCTGCCTGACGGAGGCAGTCTGAAGCTCACACCGAAAACCTACGACGGTCGTCATGACGTTGGCAACCTCGCTACCGCGCCGAAGATCAGCCGCCCGGCGAAGAGAGACAATGCCGCATTGTTTGCGAAGATCGATAAAGCGGAAATGCCAGCTGCCTATCGAACAATGCCGCATCAGCAATACGTTGACAAACGGATGGCTGAAATACCAGATCGCAATCGCCCTCGTGTTGGAAAACTCTGGAATGAATTTCGTCAGGCAAATCCATCACGGAGCGGTGATGGACAGATGTTTGTACGGATTATGGAGCATGTTGCCAGCCAAGAGTACGTTGCGAGTGCGAACGCTCCCATAAAACGGAGGTTTGTCAAGAAGTGGCAACACCACTCTTTTGGTCAGGTGCCTGATAATCTGGGGCAGCGTAACCTTGTTCAGGGACGGCGTGTCTTTGAACAAGCTACATGTAGCCGTTGCCATTCAAAAGGTAGCGGAGAAAAAAAGCTTGGACCGGATTTGAATGACATTACGAAGCGATTTCAGGGAATAAAGCTGTTGCAGCAGGTTGTCAATCCGTCTCGTGAGATTCATAAGGATTTTCAAACGCAGATGATTCTGGTTGATGATGGGCGGCTGCTCACGGGTTTGGTGATTAAAGAAAATGAGGATTCTCTGCAGCTTCTCCCCAATATGCTCAAACCCGATGAGGTTGAGACGATCAGTAAGGGATCCATCGAACAGCGGCATGTTGCAGATGTTTCCACCATGCCTGTTGGTTTGTTGGACACGTTTACGATTGAAGAGGTCTATGACTTGCTGGCGTATCTTCAATCCAGCGGAGTCGGTCCATGAGAAGAATGCTCTTTATCTGTCTTCTGGTTGTATGTGCCGATACGCACGGGAAGGCTGAGTGGAGTCAATTTCGTGGTCCAAATGGTTCAGGAGTGGCATCCGATGCACATCCACCGGTTGAATTTGGGCCAGAGAAAAACCTTCTTTGGCGTTTGGGCATGCAGTCGGGGCACAGTTCGCCGATCATTAGTGGTGATTCGATCTTCCTTACAACCTTTGACAAGACACGACAGCGTCTGAGTGTTGTTGCAATTGATCGCCATCAAGGACGTATTCGATGGGAGCGACCGATAGCCACGAAAGAGATCGAGCGAGGTCATCCTTCTTTCAGTCCTGCAAGCAGTACACCCGTGACTGATGGTGAGTATGTCATTGCATACTTTGGGTCATTTGGCCTTGTTTGCTTTGATTACGATGGGAACCCGATGTGGGAGGTGCCGCTCCCGCTTGCAAAGTCGTATGCCGGCAATGCGATTTCACCCATCATCGTCGGTGATAAGGTTATTTTGTATCGAGGAAATTTCGTTGACCATTTCTTATTGGCAGTCGATAAGCACACTGGTCAAGAAATCTGGAAAGTACCTCAAGACGAGCCCTTTCATGCAGAACTGGCCTGCACTGCCATGCCCATTGTGCAGGATGACCTACTCATTCTTCACGGTGCACGAAGTGTTCAGGGGTTTGACGTTGCAACTGGCCGGCAGCAATGGATCACAACGTGTGCGACGACTGCCACAAGTACTCCTCTCATTGTCCAGGGACGAGTGGTCGTCGCCGCATGGAATAAATTGGGAGAGCCAGCATTAAGGCCAGCCTTCCCTGACTTTGTAACGCTGGTTGAAGATCACGATACAAATGCCGACAGTGTTATTCAGCGCAAAGAGTTCCCGCGTCTCTGGATCTTTCATCGACCCGAGGGGGCTGAGGCACCCCAGAATGGCGCATCAATTCGTTTTGAGAAAGTTGATCGAAACAAGGATGGAGATATCACAGAGGACGAATGGCAGCGACAGATGCATGATATCGCTCGTTTTCGTCGTGGGTATCAGAACCATGGATTGCTCTCACTTCCAGTCGGTGGTCATGGCGTATTGTCAGATGATGAGATTGTTACACTTGAGACACAAGGCATACCTGAGGTGCCGTCACCAATCAGTGACGGACAGTATGTCTATCTGGTCAAAAATGGTGGGCTGCTGACCTGTATCGAGATGAAGTCTGGCAGGCGTGTCTATCGAAAGCGAACTGGCGGAAGTGGCACGCACTATGCATCACCAATCATCGCTGCAGGTCATCTCTACATAGCCGATGGGCGGGGTCGCATTGCTGTTTTGAATGTTGGGGAGGAAGCGGAAGTCATTGCAACCAATGAAATGGATGATGGTGTGTATGCCACGCCTGCTGTTTGCGATGATTGCCTCTATGTTCGCACGCACTCAGCGCTGTATGCATTCAAAGAAAGTCAGCAGTGAATCAAGTCTCATGCATTATTTTTGTCACGCTTCTTCTGCCAGCATTGAGCACTGCAGCTGAATGGAAGCATGATCTTCAGGAATTTATTGAGGAGTCGTGTGTCAGTTGCCATGATGTCAATACAGACACGCAACTTGATCTGGAATCACTCGGGTATGACTTTGAGAATGAACAGGTTTTTGAATCATGGGTTCATGTCTTCGATCGAGTACAGCGGGGGGAGATGCCACCTGCTTCGGAGGATCAGCCAAGCAAAGAATCAAGCCAAAACATGTTATCACTTCTCAAAGGTGAACTCGTTCGCGTGAATCAAGCCCGTTACCATAGGGTTGGCCGTGTCCCCTCGCGTCGATTAAGTCGTCAAGAGTATGAGCATACGTTACGGGAGTTGCTCATGATTGGTGGGGATCTTGCAAAGTATCTTCCACCAGAAAGTGATTCAGGAACCTTTGATGTTGTTGCCTCAACGCAAGAAATGTCGAGCATACATGTGAAAGGCTACC
Source organism: uncultured Planctomycetaceae bacterium (assembly GCA_964003275.1). GTDB lineage: Bacteria > Planctomycetota > Planctomycetia > Pirellulales > UBA1268 > CACORA01. The sequence continues at coordinate 3,825 of CAXFJI010000039.1, read as the reverse complement.
TCAAGGCTGCTGACGTTGCTCTCGATGAAGCCATTCAACTCGGCGCCAAGCCGAAGATGGTGCACGAACTTGACTACGCGAATTCACGTTACATGAAAATGTGGTTTGAACGTCCCGTACGCAATGGCGGTGGTACGGTCTTTCGCGCCGGAGATGATCTCATCATGTTTCGAGGTGAAAACCACAACCTGCGTTCTGACGCCAACGGTTTGCGGTTTCCCGTTGCCGGCCGATATCGCATCACCGTGACCGGCTCGGCGTATCAGCCGAGATCCTCAGTGACGATGAGCCTTAAACGGCAGAACGATGTTCAGGGGAACAGCGAACTGTTTGCTGCCTGGGATGTCGATGAGACATTCCGTACGGTGTCAGCGATCAAATACATGCGCCCAGACGACTACTTCTATGTCAGCGCCGACGAACTGGAGCCTGCACCCGACGGAAAAGTTATTTATAACTCGCAACCGGCGAGCAAATTCAAAGGGGAAGGTGTGCGTGTTCGCAAGGTACGTGTTGAAGGTCCGTTGGAGTCCATGTGGCCTCCGCAACGTACCCAATCCTTGTTTCCTGGTGTCGAGTGGGAGTCTGTTGCAAACGGTCGTTCTTACCGACCGATCATGAAGATGTCTCACTACGAACATATTCGCGATGCTGTTGCAGCATTAGCGCCTAGGGCTTTCCGTCGGCCGGTTACTGAGAAAGAGATCACGGCTCTTACCAACCTCGCGATTCCGAATCTCAAAGCACGACGTGGCTTCATTGCCAGTGCTCGCGTTCCATTGCGAGCAATACTGGTTTCACCTGAGTTCGTGTTCCTTCAGAATGAAACGGCGCCAGAAGAATCAACGCTGACGGATTATGCACTTGCCAGTCGGCTGTCATACTTCCTCTGGCGCAGCCCGCCCGATGAGGAATTGCTTCAGTTGGCTGCGGATGGGAAGCTTTCTACTCCCACCATTCTTGCTCAGCAAGTCGATCGCATGCTCAAGCATCAGAAGAAACAACATTTTATCCATGATTTTTTTGATCAGTGGTTAGAACTTGATCAGATAGATGCCACAACCCCTGATGGCTGGCTGTATCCTGAATATGACGATGTATTAAGGATGGCCATGCTGGCTGAGACACGAGACTTTGTCACCCATCTCATTGCTGAGAATCTTCCGATTCACAATCTTGTTGACTCTGAATTTACATTTCTCAATCGGCGACTTGCAGAGCACTATGGGATTCAAGGCATTCAGGGTGAAAGGATGCGGAAGGTGTCGTTGGATGCATCGAGCCCACGAGGCGGTATTCTTGGTCACGCCTCTATCGCAAAAGTTACTGCAAATGGAACGGTTACAACACCAGTGAGGCGGGGTAATTTCATTCTCACAAAACTTCTCGGATTACCACCGAATCCGCCGCCATCAGATATAGGTTCAATTGAACCGGATACGAGAGGATCAACAACAATTCGTGAAATGCTCGCGAAGCATCAGTCTGTCGAGACGTGCGGTGTGTGTCATCGGAAAATTGATCCACCGGGATTTGCGATGGAGAGTTTTGATCCTGTCGGGAATTACCGTTTGCATTATCGAAATAGGAAAAAAACAGGGCAAAAGCTCCAGCCTGGCCTCAGATTCAACCATGTGCAGTACAGCGTTGGTCGAAAAGTTGAAACATCTGGAGTGACTGTTGAAGGTGATGCCTTTCAGGATATTCGTGACTACCGGACATTATTGCGGAAATCGTCAGAACAGATCGCCCGCAATGTCGTTTCACAGTTGATTGCATTTTCAACAGGTGGCGGCATCAAATTTTGTGATCGTGATGAGGTTGAACGTATTCTTCAAGCAACGCAGGATGATGGCTATCCGTTTCGAGATCTCATTCACCATGTTGTTGCAAGTCCTCTTTTTAGGAATCGATGATGTCTGCTTTTTTGTCACGACGTACCATACTCAAAACGTCAGGTATTTCGCTTGCACTCCCGCTTCTTGAGTCCATGAGCCCGGCTTGTGGAAGTGAGCAGCATCTGTCACCCAAGCGAATGGTATGTATTTGCAATACCTTGGGGCTCCATGCACCATCCTTGTTCCCAGAGGAAGCGGGGCTCGACTATGACAGTACGGAATACTTGGATTTACTTGAATCACACCGCAAAGACTTCACGCTTTTTTCAGGTCTTTCGCATCCAGACCAAGTAGGGAAGGATCCTCACGATACTGAGATGACATTTCTTACCTCTGCACGAAACCCTGGTCTCGGTGGATTTAAGAACTCCATTTCAGTCGATCAATTTGCAGCTGAGCAACTTGGTGGTGTCACACGCTTCCCATCTATTGCACTTAGTAGCAATCAAAAGACAAGCCAGTCGTTCACGAGCAATGGGGTGATGATTCCGGCTGAGGACATGCCATCCGAAGTGTTTGCCAAGTTATTCCTTACTGGAAGTCCGATGGACATTGAGCGACAACGGCGTCGTTTAGCGGAGGGTCACAGCATTCTCGATCACGTTATCGAACAAATACGATCAATACGTCGTGCTGCAAGTGGCAGTGACCAGCATCAACTCGAAGAATATTTTGACTCGATTCGGATTGCTGAAACAGACCTCAAACAATCTGAAGCGTGGCTTGATCGGCCAAAACCCGATGTGAAAGCGTCGCCTCCCAAGGACGTTGCTGATTCATCAGATATCCTTGGACGGCTCCGGTCGTTGTTCAACCTTATTCCGCTTATTTTCCAAACCGATTCCTCGCGTGTCATTACGGTTGTTATCCAGAGTGATCATGGCACGCCGAAGATCGAGGGTGTTACAGCAGGTCATCATCCTCTCTCTCATCATGGACAGGACCCTGAGAGAATCACACAATTAAAGATTATTGAGACTGAAATCCTTAAGTGTTTCGATGAATTTCTCATTCGGATGAAACAGCCGACTGAAGACGGGAAGAGTTTGCTGGACCAGACGTCTGTTCTTTTTGGTAGCAATCTTGGAAATGCCAATGCCCATGATCCGAGAAACCTTCCAGTTATTCTTGCTGGCGGTGGCTATCACCACGGTAGGTACATTGCCCACGATACCCATCACAACACGCCGCTCTGCAATCTTTTTGTGAGCATGCTTCATGGGATGGGCATTCAGGCGGAGGAATTCGGTTCGAGTACGGGAACACTCACATGGTAATGCGAAAATGTTTCTTGAGCACGATCGTAGTGCTTGTTGTTCTGTTCTTATCAAACAAGCAGGGGTACGCCGACGCCACGATCGACAGGCCAAATGTCCTATTCGTTGCCGTCGATGATTTGAATGACTGGGTTGGTTGTCTTGGCGGACATCCACAGGCGAAGACTCCTAACATCGACAAACTGGCCCGCAAGGGAATTCTCTTCGAGCAGGCCTACTGTGCTGCTCCACTGTGCAGCCCGTCGCGCACCTCGATCATGACGGGGCTCAGGCCATCGACGACCGGAATCTATGGCAACCTCAACTGGTTTCGCGACATACCGGAGTACAAGGATTGGGTAACGCTCCCGCAGTATTTCCGCAGACATGGCTACCTCGCCTGGGGCGGCGGCAAACTCTATCACCAAGCACATGGCACATTCTCTGATGCCGCGGCGTGGGATCATGTCTATTCCACCCGGACCGGCGCCGTCCCACCGCCGAAAGAGGAACGCTACAAGCATGGACTCCGGCCCAAATTCGAATCCAATCCCATCCTCGCTCGGCTCATCGACTGGGGTCCGACCGACGCCTCCATTGAAGCCAATCCTGATTGGAAAACGGCGGACGGTGCTGCTCAGTTTTTGCAGCGAGATCACGACAAGCCATTC
>CAXFJI010000038.1:0-12259 GCA_964003275.1 uncultured Planctomycetaceae bacterium | reverse complement strand
GATGATCGACTGAATGAACGGCGAGCAATCGGAAGCATGTTGTCTCAAAACGGAATGTCGACTGATCGCAGCATCCGGCCGTGGGACCCTTTCCTCAATTATCATCCATTGACGCGTCATAGGTTGCTGCCTTCAGCCACTCCGGTAAACCGATGATTTTACACAAAGATGTCATTTCGATGACTCAGAAACGACAACCTCTCACATTTATTTACCAAAGCCAAAATCACTTACACCCATACTTTGGCAAAAGGATTAGCCTCGAGGGTGATCTGTTTTGCTCCCAAATTTACATAGTTATCAGGACGACACGACAGTACGATTACCTGAAGTCCTCGGCTGGCAGCGAGGTCAAGAAGGCGCTGGATAGCACGTTGTCGATCCATGTCTGCATTCACAAAGGCATCATCAAAGATAATTGGCAGACAGCCATCATGATCTTGCGCAAGTACTTCAGCCATCGCTAAACGAAATGCTGCGGAAACCTGTTCCTTCGCACCCGAACTGAGTTGAGAGAACTCAAATGTCGCTGTGACGCCTGCCTGGCGAGAGAGAGAGAGCCGATGAAAGCAACCTCCATCATAATCTACCCCCACATCAGTACCTTCACCATACAGCCGCACCAAATAATCACGTACACGATCTGTCAATGGTGCAACAAATTGACTTTCTACTTCTTGCTTTTTTTCTGAAAAAAGTCCTGCAAGAAGTTTCACGGCCTCTGCTTCACGCACAGCACGCGCATGCTCTTTGAGAACAAGTTCATGATGAACAACTGCCCGAGCAAGATCAGACCTCGGATCAGTAGTGCCTCCAAAATCGAGTCGCGCACGCGCAACCTGTTTTGCTGTCTCAGCATCCTGTTTTTTGGATGTAAGGAGTGAGAGCGTTCTCTCAATTCTTTGTTTATCACGCTCTAGATCTTCAGGTAACATCTTCGATATTTTTCTGTGGGATGCCTCAAGCTTTTCCGCACATTGATGTACTTGATGAGCAAGCTCTTGAATATGCGACCGTCGATCAGATCCAAATCGTTCTTTCATGATTTGCAGTCGTGCATTTAGAGAAGCCAACTCTGCCTTCTCTTCGTGGAGTTTTCCTTCTGTCGACATACGTTGCTGAACGATGGCGCTGAGTTCATTTCTTAGTGCATCGACTTCCTCAGACGTTTTTGCAACAGCTTCACGAGCAGCTATAAGAACCATTTCTGCCGCACGTCGCTTTTCCTGAGCAGCACCCAAATTTTTCGGCTGGATGAATCCTTCTGCAACACGGTGAGATAGATCTGTTGTCGTTTTTCTGATTTTCGCATCGATCTGCCTCAGATCTGCCTCCGCCTCGGCTCCCCCTAAGCCATCAATCGTCAAACGAATTGCATGAATATCCGCATCGAGTGACTGATGACGAGCATATGCTTTTCTTGCAGCATTGAGTGAATCAAAGCCAGCGTCCATAAGTGCAGCTTCTAACGCTATTTTTGCATCTTGAGATCTCTGCATTGCTTCAGCCAGAGAACGTCCCCCTCCTGGAGAAACTCGCATCTTGGTAACAGTGCCTCCGCCGTGCTCAATAACAAGCTCCGCCTCCGAAGAAATTGTTACAGGCGCCCGTATAGTCAACACTTCACCCTTGAGCAGTACGCTCTCCGATGTCTGAATTAACTCAATTTTGGTTGCGATGGCGTCGAGCGTGGCCTCAGCAAGTTCATAATCTCGCTCACGCTGCAATAACTCTGACAAGTCCTTTTTTGATAATTCAGGAACACAATCCTGCTCATCATGAAGTTTTTGTAAGTGTTTTCGTTGATGAGCAATCTGATCACAACGGTGAGAAAGCGCCTTTCTCTCAGCACGTAACCTCTCATATTTTTCACACACATCATAAATCGCCAACTCCGAATTGGCAGCAACTTGACGCTGTCCAGCCTCTGAAAGTTTATGTGTTGTCTGGCCTAATCGAACTTCATGCTCCTTTTCACAGGCTTTTAGATTGTCCAGTGTTGATACATGAGGCCCAACTCTTTCTTCAGCCAGATGAATCTCTTTTTCGCAGTCGGTAATTGCTTTATCTGACCGAAGAGCCTCCGCATGCAAGTCCTGGGAATGACTAAGAGCAGCCTGTTCCTCAGCAATGCGCACCTTCAGATCTGAAGCATTTCGTTGTCTGCGTGAAATATCTTCCAGCTCTTGAATCAACGACTCTTGTTGAGTCGCACAAGAGGCTATCGTTTGTTCCGAACAACGTATCGTCTCAAGTGAGTCTTCAAGAAGATTAAAGGTTTTTTTGGCTTGATCGTGATCGAGCACAGCGGCCTGAAGATCCTTCTGAGCACGATCCAGACTCGATCCAGAACGCGGCCTTCCCTTTTCCGTAAAGGTTGAATGACAACGTTGTTTGATGGCACCAGAAACTGTTGCATCCAGTGTCGACTCGAGAACACCGCCACCTTCTGTCTGAGCGAGCCGATTTCTCAGGCTTGCGGCATGCTGATCGACATTCGCGTGCTCAAGCGGATTATCTGTAGCTGTCCCCTGCCATATCCACAAATGCGCCCACTGCATGCGAAGCCGTGCGTCAAGATTGCGGCCACCTCCAATCTCTTCGGCTTGAAGAAGGTCATGGATCATTTCCTCTGCTTCTTCGTTTCTCAGAGTGCGACCTTCGGAGCTATGTTGCTGTAATGTCGTACTGGCAGATTGGCTACCACTGAATATCTTTGTGATCGTGTATTCCCTCTGTTTGCTTTGGAATCGTAGCTCAACAGTCGGTTGCCCTGGATACATCTCAGAAAGCATTGACTTTTGAACAACCCCTGTCACTCGGCTGCGCAAAAAGAATGCATGGTGAATAGCCTCCACAACCGTACTTTTACCCGACTCATTTGGTGCCCCGAGTACATTTCGTGCCGCATCAAAATCTATGTGTAAGTGCTCATGCACCTTGTAATTATGAATCGTGACAGAAATCAGCTTCATGGGGGTACCGCTGCTGGATCAAGAACCTCATTCGTATTTGAGGAATGAGACATTGAATAGAGGATCGATATAGCCTGCCGAATCACTTCTCGTTCTTGCGCGTGGTCACCACTCTGAAGACGTGCTAACAACTCAGAGGCTACTCGAGCAATAATCGGATCCTGAGAACGTGTTGTAAGGACATGTATTTCTTCTTGTGTTGGTGCAACCATCACCGTATCTGCAAGCTTGAGCCTTAGGAGTCGGGCCTCCCACGACTCAATAATCTGATCAAGTTCTCTTCTACCTTCCAAAGACACCGTCCCAGTCAGTGTTGCGTTTACCAAGCAGCTATTGAATCCTGACTTATCTTCTGCCCTGGAACACGTCGCCTGCATCAAGACTTGTTCAAGATAGGCTGCTCCTAGATGCTTTTCACCTTCAACTGAAGAAGTATCATCAAGTGAAATATTGAGTGATATCCAGCGAAATCCACCCGTAGGAATCATCGTTGCACGAGGTTGCTCACCACGAATGATCGATGCACTTATAACATGCCCAGGCTGTTGATCCATTTTAGGAAAACGATCTATCTCTGGCGCACCTGAATACCAAGCTTTACCACCGACTTTCATACACCCATGAAAGTCACCCAAGGCGATATAATCAATTTCTTCTTCTGGCAAACGTTCCAGTGCAATGGTATTTGATGGCCTCAAAAGATCTTCATCATCATCTTGGGAAAAACCGTTTGAAAAATCGATCGTGCTTCCGTGAGCAATCACAATACGAGGATTGTTGCCCACCTTTGAAAAGTTATACTCGCGCAACCAAGCAGTCGGATCATCAGATTCGTGCCGTCTTAAGAGAGGGCATGGAAATAAAGCCACATCTGTCTCTTGGCCTGCCTGATCTTGAACACGAATATTCGCATGAGTGCGATCCGCCAAGAGTACAAAATTCGGTGCTATTCTCTGTTGTTCCCGCCTAAAAAATGGTTGCTCCCACAAGGCCCCGGGGCCTCCATAGTCATGGTTTCCCGGAATCACAAACACAGGCACGTCGAGTTCCGAAATTGCACTCAACCCTGATGAAATTGTTGCGTGTGTTGGTGTTACTGAATCGAATAAATCTCCAGCTATTACAACGAATTGAGCATTTCTCTCACGAACTGTTTGTTGTATTCGACGAACCGACTCAAATCTCTCTTGTTGCACACGAGATCGCTTGGCTGAATCGTGAATCCCTGCAAATGGTTTTCCAAGGTGCCAGTCAGCCGTATGAATGAAGGTAATCGCGTGCTCCATTGCATCTTTTCCACAAATTCAGCAGTGTCCACCAGTAGGCATGTCTAACTTGCCCACGAATACATAGAAACATTTATTCATGTAGCTCTATTCTAGGCTACCGTCATGAAACAAAGTCAAACATCACTCAACATTATCCCTAAAAAAGGAGTGTGAGAACAGATTTTGGCTTATCTGGAAAACCATTGTTCACCGTAAAGTCACAACCAACTGTTTATAGAGGAAACAGGCTCCTCAGAAAACAATTGTGAGCAACCACCTTATTCACAAAACAACCTCACTTAAGAAATGATCCGCACCAGCGGCCAGTAGCATCGTAGCTGCATGAATATCCACAATGGAAGAAATGTCTTTGCAATAGCCTCCGCCACAGACAATCGCAAGTGGTACTCCAGTTCTGTTCACAGCATTAAGGATAAGACGATCGCGTGCAAGTAATCCGCTTTTTGAAAGACGGAGCCTTCCTAATCTGTCTCCTTCAAACGGGTCTGCTCCTGCAATATACATGACAAGATCTGCTTGAAAATGATGAAAAGAGTGTTGCAATGCTGACTCTAGAAGCTCAAGGTATTGCTCATCTCGCACACCGTCCTCGAGTGGCACATCAAAAGAACTTGGATACTTCCGTATTGGAAAATTACGTGCACCGTGGATTGACATTGTAAAAACTGAGTCATCATTATGAAAAATCTCAGCTGTGCCATTCCCCTGATGAACATCACAATCAATTATAAGTACGTGATGAACGTCTTCATACGTTTGCACCGCACGGGTGGCCACGGCAACATCGTTAAAAACACAATATCCTTCTCCCCAATTGGTTCCTGCATGATGCGTGCCACCTGCAAGACTAGCAGCGACACCATCCCTCAAGGCCGCGAGGGCGGCATCGACTGCAGCCCCCGTACTTCGCAGGGATCGCTGCACAAGCTCTTGGCTCCATGGAAATCCAATTCTTCGTATCTCTTCCTTCGATAATGTCCCGGCCATCACTCGGCCAATATAGTCCTTGTGATGCACCCTCAACAGTTCAGCGTCGGTAGCTGCATGAGGCTCAATGAACTCAAAATGCACTCCCATCAAAGCATACTTCTGAAGCCGTTCACGAAGTTTTTTATATTTATCAATTGGAAAACGATGGCCAACCGGCAAGGGAAGCCTGAATCGATCACATGGGAAAAGGTGCATGTGTGTCAGTCTACCTCTGCTGACTCTCTGCGCAATATCTGCTGCCTAGGCAGGCACGAGAATATTTAAGTACGTGACATCGTGCAGTTCTTATGCTGAATCAATTGCTGGAAATATCGCTCATTTTTGAATCACTCGGAATCATTACCCCATTGGCATGGGAAGTGCACTCCTCAAAACTGTAGTTTGGTAGGAGCTATGATTCCTCAAACCATACAAAAGGAGGGTACTACGAGCGACTAATCATTTCTGAATTTTACAAACCATTACGACATACCTTCCTGTCGGAAGGTCTACGACGAACCATTGACCCAGCGCGGTTGCCCGTGCTGGGTCATGGTCTTTATGCGTCTAGATAGTCTAAAACCCTAATAAAACCTAAATCATCGGAAATTTATGCCTTGTTTGCCTGATTGCCCTTGCAGGTTGAGCCTCAACAGGCGAACTTCATTCTGAAAAATGGAGTGTAGTAGAGCAGCATAATTCAGGCTCTAATGATTCTGAGCTATGTGAATTCCCGAATAAAGGATTCCTAAATCAGTATGGATTGGTTTTCTATTGACTGGCTTCATCAGAACTGGCAGCCAACTCTCACTTCTATCGTTGCACTTGTGACACTCGGACTCCTTTTTTCCGGGCGTAGAGCTCCTGACATGGTGATGATGGGCGCCGTCATCGTTCTCTTGTTCACTGGAATTCTTTCCCCAAGTGAAGCACTCGAGGGCATGAGCAATCAAGGGATGATCACTGTTGCCGCGCTTTTTGTTGTCGCTGCGGCTGTTGAACGAACAGGTGCACTGCAAACAATCATTGGTCGTCTCCTCGGAAGGCCCCATTCGCTTGCAACCGCTCAAATTCGCACCATGATCGGCCCTGGCATCTTATCCGCATTCATGAATAACACGCCTGTTGTTGCCCTCATGGTGCCTGCTCTTCGTAGTTGGGCAAGAAAGCATGGTCTCAGTATTTCGAAGTTACTTATGCCAATGAACTGTGCCGTTGTCCTTGGAGGACTTTGTACTCTCATTGGCACTAGTACCACTGTAGTTGTGAGTGGATTGATGGCCCAGCGCACTGGAAAAGCCCTCAATATGTTTGAGATATCATGGCTTGGCTTTCCGCTTTTTATAATCGGGCTTGTTTATCTCATTTTGGCAAGCAAGGTTTTACTCAAGGACCGTCGACCAGCGATGAGTGCGAGTGATGATCCACGTCAATACTCTCTAGAGATGCTTGTTGAACATGGGAGTCCTCTCGTTGGAAAGACCATTGAACAGGCAGGCCTCCGAGGTCTCCATGGTCTTTTTCTCATGGAGATTGATCGCAATGGACACGTTATGGCGGCTGTTGCCCCAACAGAACGTTTGGAGTCTGGTGATCGTCTGGTATTTGTAGGTGTTGTTGACTCTGTCCTCGAACTTCAAAAAATTCGTGGACTCCGCCCTGCAACCGATCAGGTATTTAAACTTGATGACCCTCGAAGTGAACGTATTCTGGTAGAGGCCGTGGTTTCAACGAGTTGCCCACTCGTTGGCCGTAGCATTAAGGAGGGCCGATTTCGATCAACCTATGATGCCGTCATCATAGCCGTGGCAAGAGATGGTGAACGGCTTCGCAAGAAAGTGGGAAGCATTGAACTGGAACCTGGTGATACTTTGCTTTTAGAAGCAAGCCCTCAATTTCTCGATCTTCAACGTTCAAACCGACATTTTTATCTCGTAAGTCAAATAGCTGATTTTGCGCCTCCACGTCATGATCGTGCTTGGATAGCTATCACAGTAGTGGTCGGCATGATTCTTGCCGTGACTCTCGGTTTGATTCCAATGGTTGCTTCAGCTCTTGCAGCAGCAGCAGCGATGCTGGCAACAAGATGTATTTCGGCGACTGACGCTCGCCGATCTATTGCATGGGAAGGACTGCTTCTTATTGCAGCAAGTTTTGGCTTGGCACAGGCGGTCGAAAAAACAGGACTTGATGGGCTAATTGCTGAATCTGCAATCGGTGCCGTAGGAAGCAGTCCCCTCCTTGTTCTTGGAACAGTCTACCTCATTACCATGTTTGCCACAGAATTGATGAGTAATAATGCCGCAGCTGTTCTGATGTTTCCCATCGCTTGGCAAACGGCTACTAACCTTCAGGTCAATCCAATGCCCTTTGCAATGGCCGTAACTGTGGCAGCCAGTTGTGGATTTGCAACGCCTATGGGGTATCAAACCAACCTCATGATTTACGGACCAGGGGGATACAAATTCACAGACTACACTCGTTTTGGAGGTCCACTCAACCTCATCGTGATGATTGTTACAGTGCTTTTAGCCCCACTGATATGGCCTTTTTAGCCATGCCACGTCCCTTTTCATTTCAAATGGACCCAGCCAATACAATAATTCCAGCAGTCGACTTTCAATGTCGTCGTAATGGACGTACTCTCAGTCTTTATGAGTGATATTCTTTTTCATTACTACCGGGTAAATCCAACAACATGGTTTTATTTGGCCTCACTTCTTTCCATTGCTCTGTTCTTTAAATTTAACCGAGTATTGAGCGTGCGAAACTTGGATCTTGTTGGCCTTATTCTTCTCGCCCCGGGCTTACTCGCAGTTGAATACGGTGGCTACAAAGCAAGTATGGCTGCTCAACAACTTGGTTTTATTTGGATCTTCACCGTTTCTGGCATATTTTTGTTGCGATTACTTTTTGATTCGAATATGGTTCGACGACCAATGTTAGAACCAAATCTTTCTGTGGGTGGTCTAACATTCCTAGGTATCTCTCTATTGGTTTTCTTGCTTGCGAATGTTGTAACAACTCGTCCTCAAAGTGAAGATCTTGCTGCTGCTGCCACAGCAACCAAACTAGAAGCAGGAGAAGGGCATGTCGATGCCGACCAACTCACACGGCTAGGTCCTGGCTATCCTCTTCTGTTTTTATTACCGCAGATATCAACGCAAAGAATTTTTACGCCGGAACCAGATCCATCTCGTGCTGAGACCGCTGCGAGCACTCGTCGGGCAGTTCACGAAACAACAGCTCGTATCATGGCTATCCTCTCACAGCTGGCAATTGTAAGTGGCATGGTCCTGATCGGTTGGTGGCATTTTGATAACATTCGCCTAGGTATTGCTGCAGCAGTCCTGTACCTCCTTCTACCGTATACCGCCATTATGACCGGTCGTGTTGATCATGTACTTCCTGGTGCATTGATCACATGGGCCGTTGTCACATACCGACGACCTTTCACTGCTGGATCACTTATTGGACTAGCCATTGGAGCCATTTATTACCCTATTTTTCTTCTTCCACTCTGGTGTGCGTTCTATTGGGAGCGAGGCATTCGTCGATTCACTCTTGGCGTTGTCTCGGCTCTTCTTGTTCTTGTGATCGCACTCTGGTTTACCTCACCTGATAATGGAACGTTTATTGACCAATTAAGACAGATGTTTGGTTGGATTTTCCCAAATGATGTCTCCCTGGAAGGTTTCTGGGCATTGCCAGGAAATGATGCCGTATTTCGCTTGCCAGTCTTGGCTGCTTTTATTGCTATGATGGCAACACTTGCCATATGGCCATCACCAAAGAATCTTGGCACATTGATGAGCTGTACGGCGGCTGTCCTTGTTGGAAGTCAGTTTTGGAAAGCTCATGATGGAGGGCTCTTCATGGCTTGGTTTCTACCGATGTTGCTCCTAGTAATCTTTCGGCCGAATCTAGAAAATCGCGTTGCTCTTCTTGTTTTAGATGCCAATTGGTTTCCGCGCCGTCGGCAATCATCGGGAGAGACCACATAACTCACCGCGGCGGAGGTCAAGGGGCATCGGAGCGCGCTGACGAGCTAACCAGGCTCGCCATGCAAGAAGATCCCAACCAAAATTTTCACCCGTCAGCAAAACCAATGCCTCCAAGACATCACGGTTTCTCATTGGAACATTGATCTGTCTCCGGCTGCTCCCCATTGAAAGTCCAGCATTGCCGTTTGGTGTAAATGTTGCCGTTGTTGATCCTTCTGGTGTGCCATTTCCAACGGTTGTCATGTGCTGCGTTTCTAAAACATTTATGAGTTGAGGGACAACAGTTGTTACTCCAAGTCGACCCAATGAAGCAGCCGCTCGATTAATACGGGCATTATCTTGACCCGAAAGAGCAGCCGTAAGAAATGGTGCTACCGATTGAGGATCCGATTCAATCAATCGATCGATCGCATCAATGCGAGTCTCTTGATCAGGATGATCAATTGCCGCGAAGACCAAGGTTGTTCGAGCTTCCGGAGATTCAATTCGAGAGAGAGCGTCAATGTACAAAAGTCGCACGCGTCTGTTTGGCTCGTTTACCAATGCTGATGCGAGAGCCGGAACTGCGTAGGGATCAGAAATCTCTGTAATCCGTCTCCGGACCTCTGCAGAATCATTCTTCGAAAGATCTATTCTGAAACGTTCTAATTGCTTTATCCATTGTTTTTCTGCCAAATTCTTTTTTTTATTCCGTTCGATAATCTCAATTTCTTGAATCGTCCTCCACCCTCCACTGTGCCGCTGATATCCCATTTTGGCCATCCATTCCTGATGGGTTTCACGACCACTTGATGCAGGAACTTCTTCGGCGGTTACAGAAGCTCGTAAGCCGATCAAGAAGCACACAACCATTGCGTAAATAAAAAGTTTCATGGAATGCTTATCGTCAAAAACCTTTTATGACATCCTGTAGAATTCCAACGTATTTTGAAAAAACCTGGAAGATAATGGCGGCTACGACCAATGCAACAACTACCCAAGATGCCGTTCCAACTCCGTTGGCTGCCATGGTAAACCCTCGTGCAGCAGAGTCATCGTATTTATTGGCCATTCGATCAAGTGCTTCAGCCGTTCCACCCGTTAGTTCGCCAACACCGACAGCTTCGATCACAGCGCGTGGGAAAAGACCAGTCTCCCTTAACATCTCCGAAAGAGTTAATCCCGTTTGAAGACGATTGAGGGCATGAAAGGGGTCTATTGCCAAACTTGGTGACACCGTTGAGGTCAATTCAATCATACGACGAATATCTAAGCCAACGCCAGTTGCAAGGGATCCAGCGCGGCACCATGCCGAAAGTTCCATATCCTCAATCGCTTTGCCTAACACTGGTACTTTTTTTACAAAGTGATGCATAGCCCCTTGACGCCGCCAACTAGCCATTGCACACAAAAACAAGAAGTAGCCAACAAGTACAAGGGCTATAACACTTGAAAGGAAAATACATACACCCTCAAAACCAAAAAGACCTAAACCGACCATATCAAAAGATTTTCCTGCAAATAAAATCAAGACTGCAATGGCTCCTATCGCAACAAGTGCTTGCATTGCAGGCTTTATAAGGGATCGCCTCAAAGATTGTGCAAGAAGGGATGCGCGGCGCAATTGAATCGCCAACTCACGACAAACATCCGGCTCACAACCTGCCTTTTCAGCAGCAGCAAGCATTCCTTGCACAGTTGGTGAAAACGTGCCGCCAGCAGCTAATATTGACTCCCTAAGTGTCCTGCCACGAGCAAGAGAGTGTGATACTGCTGAAATAGCCGGACGCCAGCGGTTAGTGGCATGAATTGCCTCATTTGCCCATGCCTTTCGCATATCGATGCCAGCAGACGTGGCAATGGAAATCCTATTGAGAAGTTCCGACACATCCCCATCTGGCATTCGTCGCCTAAGCATGCAGAATATTCTAGCATCTACTCACAATTTTGGCGGTCATCTGGTACAAGAAGTTCAAATTATGAAGCCAAAGCCCTCTACAAAAAGAACTCGCGACTGGCCTACCGTAACAATTGTGGGGGTAGGCTTGATCGGTGGGTCTATCGGCCTTTCCCTACAAAGCCGAAAGATATCCAATCGAATTATTGGGGTTGGGCGATCAAACAGATCTCTTTCCCTCGCAAAAAAATCAAAGACCATTACTGAGACTTCGCTTGATCTTGAACGTGCCGTTGCTGAAGCTGATCTTGTGATTCTTGCAACAAACGTAAGCACGATCCCAGATCTGTTGGATCGTATTGATAAACATGTATCACCGGGTACGTTCATCACAGATGCTGGCAGCACAAAAAATACCATTGTGTCAGCATGGGAAAGGCACAGGCGGACAAGACGCGGTTGCTTTGTCGGAAGCCATCCTCTCACTGGCAGTCATAGACGTGGTGCATTGGCTGCGAGTGAAACATTATTTAACGGGCGAATGACAGTCGTTACCCCTGCCCGCCGCACTCCGGATGATGACACTCGTCGTATTAGTGATTTTTGGTCTGCCCTTGGATCACACGTCATGACAATGAGTCCTAAAAATCATGACAAAATTTTAGCATCCACAAGCCACGCACCCCACTTGCTCTCTGCAGCTATAGCGCTTTCTACTCCTTCATCAGCACATCCATTCACCGCTGGTGGGTGGCGAGATACCACAAGAATTGCCTCTGGTGACCCAGAATTATGGGCTGATATTCTTCTTGATAATGCCGTGAATACAGGAAAAGCCCTTTCGAAGGTCGCAGCGAACATTGAAAAAATATTAGCTGCAATCGAATCAGAAAACCGCCAACGACTTGTAAAACTATTGAATCGAGCAAAGGAGGCACGAGATGCTCTGGGAGGTTGATGTTCATCTCAAAGACACAGCTCAGGACTACTTGGCGCAGGACCTTATTCAAGGCGCAAAAGCTCTTGGAATCAACGCTTGTACCCACGCCTCCTCAGCTACTGGCTGGCTCATTGAAGGTGCATTTTCGCAAAAAGACATTGAAAAACTGGCTACCACTCTTCTCACTGATCCTATTACTGAATCAT
>CAXFJI010000037.1:0-12288 GCA_964003275.1 uncultured Planctomycetaceae bacterium | reverse complement strand
ACATCAGAAACACCAGCAGAACCAGCCACTGACGCCGATGGAGTGCCTATTGAAATTCCAGATGACCGGAAGGAACTTGATGAGCGTATTGAAGAACTTCGAAGGAAACTCTCATCGATGACCACGGTCAATATGGAGGCGCTTTCTGAGGCAGATGCGTTAACAGAACGACTTCAGACGCTTGAGGGCCAACTCCAAGATGTCACCGATGGTAAGCAGGCTATTGAGCAACTCATCACCCGTATTGACGATGAAAGTCGTCGTTTACTGGGAGAAACGATAGAAACAGTACGGGGACACTTTCGAGAGCTTTTTGAGCGAGTCTTTGGCGGGGGACAAGCTGACATTATTCTCGACCCCGAACTCGATTTGCTGGAAACCACTGTTGAGATCAATGCCCGTCCACCAGGGAAAGAGCCTCGCAGCATTTCTCTTCTTTCGGGTGGTGAAAAAACCATGACATGCGTAGCGCTTCTTCTGGCTATTTTTCGTTCTCGCCCCAGTCCGTTCTGTGTTCTTGATGAAGTTGATGCAGCCCTGGATGAAGCTAACATTGATCGGTTTGTTGGGGTGCTACGAGATTTTCTCTCTTCTACCCAGTTCATCGTGGTCACGCATTCGAAAAAGACGATGGCTGCTGGAACAACACTTTATGGAGTGACAATGGAAGAATCTGGGGTATCAAAAAGGGTGTCTGTTCGTTTTGAATCAGATACCGAGTCAGACCAAAAAAGTGGCCAAAAGGCGGCTTAAAGCAGTAAAAACGGATTCGCCGCAACCAAAATCGGTGTGTTCGTGAGAAGCAACAAATGCGGTGCCATCGATGTCTCCGCAAAGAACGACTCAAGTCTCACGACACGATCATTCGATCTACACCTATGTTGGCCTTACCGTGTGACATGATTCAAACTCAAATGTTTCATTCACAGGGGAACGCAGCAGGGGGGGAATCCTGCGAGTACCGGCCACAAGTAGTCAAGGGAACTTCTCTTTACTGCCTGTGAGTCGCCTCTCATACCTCGCCTTCTGTCTGGCTAACTTCTCATAGGGTGCGATGACGCGGTCGTCCTCGTGAGAACATATCCGCGTCAATGGGGGGCTAGTTTTTTCTAAATCCTTTTTTGGATGCAGAGGCTAGCCAGGACAATTCCGGCTACGAATGATTAATATGGAGTCCACGCGATGAAGGTATTTACCACTGGACAGGTCGCCAAGATCTGTAAAGTCGCTCCTCGAACTGTCAGTAAATGGTTCGATTCAGGGCGGCTGAAGGGCTACCGCATTCCGGGTTCGCAGGATCGCCGCATCCCTCGCGAATACCTGATCAAGTTTCTCAAGGAACATGGCATGCCTCTGGGAGATCTTGAGGATGAGGCCATGGCAAAAGTGCTTCTTGTTGGTCAAGATCAGGTCTTGATCGAGAACGTGAAGCGTCAGCTGCCTGCTGACAAAGACTTTAAGATCCAAGTTGCGGCAAGTGGATTTGAGGCTGGTATCCAAGCCGAAAGTTTTCACCCTGATTGCATCGTCGTCGACTATTCGATTGGTCGCATAGATGCACAGCAAATCTGTCAGAATCTTAGGCGGAATGCTGAGTACTCCGAGACTATTGTGATTGCTCTGTTGCCAGATGATGGTTCACAGATCACAGTGGACCGAGCGCATGTCAACGAGGTTTTCAAAAAGCCTTTTGATGCAGCATTACTTGCAGAACGATTACGGACGCTGATTAGCACACGCAAGGAACTTGTGTGATCTAACGCATATTGGAACGTCCAAACTCCATTCTGGCCGCGGGTCGATGTGTACAACAGGCATGTCGGCCCGCGGCTCTTCTTTGTATTTTAGGACACAAATAAGAGAATTGAATGAAGCTGATGCACATATGCTCTGCCTATACCTGAGCACCATTCAAGAGGTCATCACAAAAAACACGTACCGCGAAGAAAAACCATCCATGCATCCTGCATTGACGGCTTTCACATCATACAACCTTTGAACATCGAAACGAATCCACATTCTGTTTCACCCTACTACAAATCCCCTCAGGAGCGAGGACAAGCACCCGTAATCGCTGTCCTGAGTACGTTCCACGAACTGCTCCTCATTGATCAGCCAATGTCTGTGCACCGCTGCTCGAAAAGAAATGCATCCTCGAGGATCGCCAGACGGTTCCCACCTGCTATCATGACGCCTCATGACACATCAAACAAACATACAGATGATCAATGTAGGGAACAAACCCGTCACACATCGCACAGCACACGCGGCTGGGCGTCTTAAGGCACGGCCTGAAACCATTCATCGGATTCAGCAAGGAACGCTTGAAAAAGGTGATGCGATTGCAACGGCTCGGATTGCTGGAATTATGGCAGCGAAACAGACCAGTACCATCGTGCCGCTGTGCCACCCTCTCCCACTTGACTCCGTCACCGTCGAAATCGAATGCACAACCCAAGAAATTCTTATTGATGTCATTGTTGAAGCCACTGCTCGCACGGGAGTCGAGATGGAGGCAATGCTTGCGGTCACCGCAACAGCATTAGCACTGTATGACATGAGCAAATCCATTGATCCTGACATGTCGATTGAGGCTGTATATCTGAAGAAAAAAACGGGCGGCGTCCGAGGAGACTATCGCCGCACGTAACACATCGACTTCCTCTTTTGGGCTGTCTTGTGACTATGCATGCCGGTCTGTCTGGGCGAGGATAGGCTCTAATTCTTCAACAAAGTCTCGGATGTCCTTAAATTCCCTATACACACTGGCAAACCGCACGAAGGCAACTTGATCCAGTCCTCGAAGCAACTCCATAACACGCTCTCCAAGCACACGACTTGGAAGTTCCGACTCGTATGCTCCATACAGTTCCCCTTCAAGAGTTGAAACTGCCACTTCGATCTGCTCTTCAGTGATAGGACGCTTCCAACATGCTTTTGCGAGTCCTCGTTTGATCTTATCCCGTTCGAAGGGCTCTCGTTCACCGTCTTTTTTCACAACAGCCAACATCTGTCGCTCAACACGCTCATACGTGGTAAATCTTTTCTTGCACTCAACACATTCCCGACGTCGACGAATCGATGCACCATCATCTCCAGCTCGAGAGTCAATGACTCGATCATTATCGTTACGACAAAAAGGACATCGCATGGTGAATTACCTTCCTTAGGATTTTTTAATCCTAAGATTACTTGCCCTCGATCGACAAGACCGACATTCTCGGTACTCGATGCTCCAGACTTATTCTGCCTCAGAGACTTTTGATGCACGAGCAAGTTTCCAATCCCGACGTTGCCGAGAACTTGGGATGTTCATGGCTTTTCTGTACTTTGTGACTGTCCGTCGTGCGACCTTAATGCCTCTCTTTGCAAGTTCTGTCACGAGAGCGTCATCACAAAACGGGGCATTTTTAGGCTCACTATCCACAATCTCTTGAAGCTTCATGCGAACGGCGTCCCACGCAACTTCTCCCCCATCTGCCCCCACGGTCCCACCAACAAAGAACCGTCGGAGGGCATACAATCCCCGGGGGGTTTGCAGCCATTTATCATCCACAGCTCGGCTCACCGTTGTTACATGCATGCCAATACGATCAGCGATTTGCTGCATTTTGAGTGGTTCGATTGCCTCAGGTCCTTCTTTGAGAAACGGGGTCTGATGATCAACAATAGCCTGAGATGTCTTGAGGAGCGTGCTTCTGCGCTGCTCAATCGCCTCAATCAACCACTGTGCCGCATTGATCTTTCTCTTGATATAGTCTCGCGTAGCAGTATCAGTCTCTGGATTCGACAACATGTCACGATACAGCGGACTAATCCGTAAATTTGGCAAGTCAATTTCTTCAAGACGTACCTTCCATCTACCATCAGGCTGTTGATCAACGTAGACATCTGGTTTGACAGTAGGAACAAATGGCATCTGATAGATGCTGCCTGGCTTCGGTTGGAGGCCGTGGAGAATCTCACGGATTTTCTCAATTTCTTCAATCGAAAAACCCGTCTTCTTTTCAATCAACGGAAGTCTGTTTGCGGCAAGATCTTCCAAGTGATCTGAAACGATTCTTCGCACATGACTTGCAAATGGCGTTTTGTCTGTAATTTGAAGAAGAAGACATTCTTTCAAATCTCGACCACCCACCCCTGGCGGATCCATGCTCTGAACAACCGATAAGGCTTTCGCCAAATGTGCCTGCTGACCGGATGCCCCATCTGGATCAACCAGTTCCTCAAGCGGCATTGGCAGATAACCGTTCGCATCAAGATTGTAGATCACCTTATCAGCAGCAACACGTTCAGCATCACTGAGATCATAATTGGCTAATTGATCATGAAGATGATCAGACAGTGTCTCTGGCCGTTGTTCCATATTGGCCATCACATCAAGATATTTATCTGCCGATTCTTCGATTCGTGACACAGAAGGTCGGCTACGGTCATCATCAGAGTCTGGATACTCTTTTGCCCAATCATATGTTCTCTCAAAATCAGCTTGATTGTCATGGTCTTGATCAACAATCAGGGGTTTTTCATCGACCGTCTGAGCAGGCGCAGGAGCAAGTGACTCCACAGACGGTGTCTCACCCACCCGTTCAGATTCTGTTTCTGCCTCAACAACCTCAAGCGTTTCATTGTTTTGGATTTCCTGCTCAATCCGTTCCTCAAGGGCGATCATCGGCAACTGCAAGATTTCCATCGACTGGATCATACGCGGCGCAAGCACCTGCTTTTGCGCCATTCGCATTTCCTGCCCGAGTGACATCCGCATGTTCATAGTAACTTTTCCAAAACTCTCGAATCACTATTCCTGTATTAAAGATACCCTGTGATCGTGCGCAGGGTTACAGTTTTTGCCGACTGGTGAGAGCATCTGCCAACATATCGCGATTTGCCTGCTCAAGTGAGGCTCCTGCCGTGAGCCCCCGAGCCAACCGAGACAATACGACCGGGAGGCTTGACAAACGCTCTGCAATGAGCAAACAGGTCCCATCCCCCTCCACATTTGGGGTTGTACCCATGATGACTTCTCGAAACCTTCCTGTTCGGACCCGCTCGACAAGTGCCTCAATGGTAAGCTTCTCAGGGCCAACTCCTTCCAGTGGAGACACTCGTCCCTGCAGAACATGGTAAACGCCACGATACGTACCTGCCTGCTCAAGTGCAAAAAGATCCCGGACCTGCTCAACCACACAAAGAAGCTCCTGATCACGACGAGAATCTTGACAGATACTACATGCTTCTTCCTCCGTGAGATTGAAGCAAATCTTGCATGGACGTAAGTTTTCTTTCACTGCTCGGATGGCATCCGCAAATCCCAGAGCTTCATCCTGAGGTGATCGGAGAACGTGATAGGTTAACCGTTCAGCGCTCTTCCTCCCAATTCCAGGGAGGTCAGCAAAACAATCAATGAGCCGCTTTATTGCGTTTCTCTTCTCAGCCATCGTCTTCTTTCGTAGGAGATACTGGTTTTGTTTCCATGTCCCCAGATGGAGAACGCGGAGGCTCAACCTTTCGGATTGCGGCATCAAGTACACGACGGGCATGTTCCACCATTGGGTGGTTCATAACATCTTTTACCATCGCTGAGTGCGAGGAGGCTGGAACAGACGGCTTCGTCTTCACTCCGGACCGAGCGGCATCTGTCGATGGCTCACCAGCTTTCTTATCAACCACAAGGGTGTGTTTCACCTGGAACCCGACAATCGATGCAATTGCTTCCTTGAAGCTATTGACATTCTTGGGACGCTGCAAAAATGACACTGAATGTCCTGCTGTTGATGGAAAGGTCACCTCAAGGACATGCTCCAACCAGCGGGCACTAACTGCTTCAGCCGCATAATCAACAACCAGCCCTCCGACATTCTCTGCAGCCTGAAGCCACACATTGAGAGCATTTTCAGGGAGATCACCACTATTCTGAGGCGTACTGGCTGGGTGAGGCTGCCGTTCGGTCGACTCCACAAGTTTTGTTTTTGTACTGGCCTTCAAATCAGGCGTTTTTTTTTCGCGCTGATGCTGCGGAGCCACTTCAGCGTGTGCAGCAGATGCCACTGGCTTTCGCGATAATGCTGCTGGGGTAGGGGCAGAACCCTTTACCGTTTCAATAGCATCCGAAAGCGTTTCAAGATTTTCGAGATGCGCAAGCCTCACAATGGCCATCTCAGCAAGCACTGATGCATGACCGCTTATTCGCATCCGAGCGAGCGAGTGGTCAATAATCTGCAGCATTGCCAAAATTGTTTCCACACCGGCCTTTTTGCCGATAGCTTCAAGATCAACACCGAGTGCCTCGCCCTCATGCAACATGTTACTGTCACACCCCACACTGGCGAGGAGGGAATCTCGAAGCGCACCAAGCAGTTGCTCAAGAACACCACCCGGATCTGCACCACCAGCAACTGCACCATCGAGTGCAGCCAACGCTGCAGCAGCGTCTCGAGAGTCGATTGCGGCCACCAACTCTCCAATTTTCTCTTCTCGCCCAGTGCCAATGACAGCATGAACATCATCGGCATCAATACGGTCAGTGACTGCACCAAGGAGTTGCTCCAATAATGACTGACTATCCCGCATACTGCCACCGGCTCGCCTCGCAATAAGCTCCAGTGCAGACGGTTCAACTTGCACGCCTTCGGCTTCAACTATTTGGGCTAATCGCTGGGTAATCGATGACATTCCCACTGTTTGAAAATCAAATCGCTGACAACGAGACAGGATTGTGATTGGAAGTTTGTCAGGCTCCGTTGTGCATAACACAAATTTCACATGGTTTGGTGGTTCCTCAAGCGTCTTCAGCAGGGCATTAAACGCCTCACGCGTGAGCATGTGCACTTCGTCGATAATATAGATTTTGAATCGGCCACGCGCGGGACGCGTTGCAACGTTTTGTCGCAGTTGACGAATCTCATCAACGCCACGATTACTTGCTGCATCAATCTCAACAACGTCAACATCTTGGCCTGCTGTGATGGACTGGCAGGCATCACATGTGTTGCATGGCTCTGAAGAAGGTCCTGCTGAACATTCCAGTGCCTTCGCATAAATTCGAGCAGCGCTGGTCTTGCCGACCCCCCGGGCGCCCGTAAAGAGATACGCATGACCAATCCGCCCAGACTCGATCGCTCCAGAAAGACCACGAGCGACATGTTCTTGCCCAACAAGTTCATCAAAACGTTGTGGGCGATAACGGCGAGCAACGACTTGGTAGGTGGCAGTTTCAGCCATAAATCACTTCGCCACGGAACTTCTCAAAACAACAATAGTGGCACTCGAGTGCCGATGAGAGGCCCTCCGCACAAAGAGACGGCTGCTTATGGCTGCTGCGGTTAGGCCCTGACCAGGTTCACAGGTCCCCCTCGCAGGGGCCCCTCATCGGCGCTCGCGCCTCGGTGTTTTTTACGCCCCCACCTCAATATGGTCAAAGGCTGGTACATTTCGCCGCATGGCATCCCCTATGATGCAACAGTTCGAAGCGGCAAAAGCCAAATGTCCGGGAGCACTTGTGCTCTTCCGTATGGGGGATTTCTATGAACTCTTTGGGGAGGATGCTCAGGAAGCGTCAGGGTTACTCGACCTCACCCTCACCAGCAGAGATAAAGGGCCAAACGCTACGCCAATGGCAGGTTTCCCACATCACCAACTCGATGTGCAACTTGTGAAACTGGTCGCCTCGGGACGACGAGTGGCAATTTGTGAACAAATTGATGACCCAAAAACCACAAAAGGACTGCTTCGGCGAGAAGTGACTCGCATTGTCACACCCGGCATTGCATCTGACGAATCGCTACTTGACCCACAACGACCAAACTATCTCATGGCTATCATGCCTCGGGCGCTGGCCGATAAAAATGAGGTCTTGATAGGACTTGCCTGGATTGATGTTGCTGCTGGACGCTTTGAGTCAGCTGTTGTGTCGCACGATGCCGTTGCTGATCATATTCTTCGATTAGACCCATCAGAAATTTTATGTTCTGAAAAAGACTGCGACTCTGTTGCAGATATGGTGCAGTCTGCCGGAGCTCATCGTCCGGTTACCAACCGTCCTGATTGGTGGTTTGATGAATCAACCGCGCAGTCAGCGGTAAGCCGAGCGCTGGATGGCCAGCGACTTGAAGGGTTTGGCTTTGAACTTCCTGATGATCTGCTCGGCATCATTGCCGCTGGTGGCATTGTTGCGTATTTAGAAGAAAACGAGCCGGCTGCTCTTCAACGGATTGATTCCATGACGGCATGGCGGCCAGGTTCCCGCATGGAAATTGATGAGGCGTCACGGCGAAGCCTTGAACTTGTTCGAGCAACTAATGCATCTGGGGCAATGCAACGCGAGGGATCACTTGTTGGTGTCCTTGACCGTACAAAATCTCCCATGGGAAGCCGCCTTCTCGTTGACTGGATATCAGCACCCCTGATCAATAAACATCACATTGATGAGCGTCTCGATGCCGTTGGTGTCCTTGTGGACGATCCAGCGTTTTCTGAACGCTTACGAAAAAACCTTACGGGCATTGGTGATATTGAACGACTGATTAGTCGCATCATGTCAGGCCGGGCAGGACCAAGAGACATTGAACGCATTGGTATTGCAACAACTGTGCTACCTGACGTGATCGCCACACTTTCAAACGCATCCGGATTACTGGGCGTGCTTCGAGACCGACTTGATCCATGTGATGATATTGCCTCTCGAATCACAGCGACACTTCGTGAAGGCTGTCCAATCTTTGCCCGCGACGGAGGCTTCATTCGTGCTGGGTTTGATGACACATTCGACGAACTCGTTGAATTGGCCTCTGGGGGCAAGAAGTGGATTGCCGAATATCAGGCTCAGGAAATTGAACGCACTGGTATTCCCTCCATGAAGGTCGGCTTTAATCGTGTGTTTGGATTCTTTCTCGAGGTCAGTCGGACACATATTGAGAAAGTGCCTGCTGAGTATGTTCGAAAGCAGACTGTCAAGAATGCGGAACGCTACACGACCCCCGAACTTGATGAGCGACAACGACAGGTGCTTGGTGCTGAAGAAGAATCTGTGCGACGAGAATTACAGTTACTTGAAGAACTACGATCATTTCTGGCAGAGCAACGCCAACGACTTGATCGAGCGACAGACATTATTGCCTGCCTTGATGTCCTCGTATCGTTGGCAGACGTCGCACGATCAAACAAATGGGTGCGACCAACCATCACAGAAGATGGCTGTCTTATAGTCGAACAGGGACGCCACCCGGTTCTCGAACAACTTCTTCCAACTGGAACACTTGTCCCCAACAATCTTGCCATCGCCTCTCGCAATCCATCTGTTCGGCGACGCCCATCAACTCCTGCCATGCTGTTAGTCACTGGACCCAATATGGGCGGAAAGAGTACGTATATCCGCCAAGCTGCACTTGCGGCAGTGATGGCTCAGGCCGGGAGTTTTGTTCCTGCAACGCATGCCAACATTGGAATTGTGGATCGACTCTTTGCCCGTATTGGTGCCGGCGATGACCTTGCCACTGGCGCAAGTACTTTTCTTGTTGAGATGGCTCAGACAGCACGGATACTGAATCGTGCCACCGAAAAAAGCCTTGTCATTTTGGACGAAGTCGGACGCGGCACGAGTACGTTTGATGGTTTGGCCATTGCACAGGCCGTCGTTGAGCATCTGCAGGGTCACATTGGATGCAGAACCCTGTTTGCAACACATTACCTTCAACTCGCTGCATTGGAAGCACTGCCAGGTGTTGGAAATGTGCAGGTCCTTGTTCAGCAGCATCACGATCAACTCATCTTTCTTCATCAAGTCGCCCCCGGAGCAGCTGATAAAAGTTGGGGAGTGCATGTTGCAAGACTCGCAGGTGTTCCAACACAGGTGATCGAGCGGGCACGCGATCTTCTTCTCGGCTTTGAGTCACGAAGTGACATCCCTACAAGAAATCGATCGCAAAAAGAAAAAAGCAATCAGCCAACACTTTTTGACTAATCATCTGGGCTCGCACAACCGCTGACATACCTGCAACGTCACTGAAACGACAATGTCATCAACACTGTTTCATTTTGTCACGCGGTGTGCCAGCACCAACCTGCTCAGGATCGAGAAGCGTGGGCTGTCCCCCAACAGGCTCATCAACAGCAACCTCCACAGCAACACTCTTGTAAGCTGGCGTCCGTGAGAGTGGATCGGCTGATTTTGGAACAAGTACATTACTCTCGGGGTAATACATTGCCACATTGCCAGGTCGAATTTGATCAAAGGCAGAAACCCTCTGATGACGCATTTCGCCGATCTCACTGGAAATACGACAGTATTCGCCATCTGTGAGGCCAAGAGCAGCGATATCGTCCGGGTGGATCAGCACAACATCCCGTCGTGTCTGATTCCGGTAGAGATCTTCTTCTTCATACACCACGGTATTGAATTGGCCTTCACTTCTGATCGTCATCAACTGAAGTGACGATGCGACCTTCGGAAGGTCATGCACAAACAACGTCGCACGGCCATCCTTTGTTGGGAATGAGGGCCGATCAATGGCCCGGCCGGGAATAGAGAACTCTTTTTTGGTTTCATCAATGTCATGAATCTGCTCAAGGCCAGGTACAATCTTGGCAATTGTTTGGCGAATCGTACTTGTATGCGCCATTCCTGACCACTCAACAGGGCCTTGATCCCCTAAGACACGACGAGCCATGTCGGCAATAATATCCACCTCCGCTCTTGGTCCAACATGACGCGGCGATCCTCCATCAGAAAGGCGGATGTAGCTGAACATGCTTTCTTGAGTAGATGGCTCCGGCTCTTCATCACGAGCAAGCACAGGCAGGATGATAGTTTCTTTTCCACCCAAGCCACCTGCATGCCCTGTGTTCAGAGATGTACTCAAATAGACCACTGTATCGACTTTTGATAATGCTCGTTCTGCAAAGCCTGCATCAGGACTTGCTCCCCACAAGTTTCCGCCTAAGCAACAGGCAAAACGCATCTTGTTTGCATCAGACGCTTCAAGACACTCAAGTGTGTCGTACCCCTTCGTGGTCGGCAGGGTGATATTGAATGTGTTTTCAAGCCTGTCAAAAAGTGCTTTCTTCAGCACCGGTGTAACACCAACGGTCCCCATTCCCTGAACATTCGAATGACCTCGAATGGGCTGAAGACCAGCTCCACGACGACCGACCATGCGTCGCATCAAGGCCAGACTTGCAATGGCCTGCACAGTTGCCGAACCGTGCAGGTGATGGGTTACTCCCATTGTCCAGGTAAACACAGCCCGCTCTGACTCTGCATACTGCCTGGTCATTGCATCAATCTGTTCCCATGACACTCCAGATTTTTCAATGATCTCTTCCCAACTGAGAGCATCAAGATGCGTGGCTAAATCTTGCCATCCATGGGTGTGATTTTCTAAAAACACTTCATCCACCACAGGCTCTCCAACTGCGTTGAGAGGATGCTCAGAACACATCTCACGCAATCGCTTCATCATTCCGTAGACCATTGCCAGGTCACCACCAATATGTGGTTGCACATACGAACTGGCAATTTCTGCACCGAAAAAAAGTGCCCATGGATCACTGGGAACGGAAAAATTAACAAGTCCTGTCTCAACAATTGGATTGACCACGACAACTTTTCCACCACGACGACGGACAGTCATAAGCGTACGCATCATCCGCGGATGGTTACTTGCCGGATTTCCACCAATGAGCATCACGAAATCAGACTTTTCCATGTCATCAAGCTGAATGGTTCCGGCCCCAGTCCCAATCACACTCGAAAGTCCCACACCGCTTGCTTGATGACAGTAGTATGAGCAGTTATTGATGTGATTGGTTCCAAACATTCTTGCGAATAATTGCAACAGAAACCCTGCCTCATTACTGGAGCGACCACTAAAGTAGAAGAACGTTTCCTGAGGATGTGTTTCCATCAACTTGGATGCGATTCTCTCCATGGCCTCGGCCCACTCAATCGGCCTGTAATGCTGAGCGCCTTCTTCAAGCACCACTGGCTGCACGAGCCTTCCGGAATACTCCATTTCTTTCGGAGTAAACTGTCGCAACTGGGGGATTGAATAGGTTTCAAAAAATGATGGCCGGATCGCGCCCTGCATGTCAGCAACCATGGCCTGAAATGATTTTTTGCAGACCTCAGGAAAGTGGCCAGCCTCATTCACCATCCCACCTGCCTGCCCTCCCATTCCGAGCGCACAGGTCTTACATGTATTTTTTGTGCGCATGGCTTTCCAGAGCTTCCAGAATCCACCTGCCTCACGAGCTTTTTTGAACGAATACCAAACGGCCCGCCAGCCACCACCA
>CAXFJI010000036.1:0-12729 GCA_964003275.1 uncultured Planctomycetaceae bacterium | reverse complement strand
TTTTGTGTGATGTCAATGAATCCCGCCACTGACACCTTTTTGTGACAATGACCTGTTATTGCTGTGAGCGAATAGGGAGCGCAGCAGTTGGATACCCTCCTGATGATCGTCTTGAAGCATACGAAGATGGGGTCTGTGAGGAAACCATTGGTGTCAGAGTAGCCTGCTGACCAGGATATCCCCTTTGTCGCTGCTGCATCTGAGTCGTATGACCTGTTGGCTCAAGTAAACGTGGAAAAGCACCAGTTGCCGCTCCTGGACCAGTTCCTGGCAACACAGGCATCCGATTCCCCTCGTATAGCTGCCCTTGTGTTGGTGAAGCCGAAGGCCACACAGGAGACATTGCTGGGGCGGTCACGGGCTGCCCGGTTTGACCATGAGGCCATGGCTGGCCTGTGCCAATTGCTCCTGTGACCCCCAAACTATTTTGGGGCTGTGTTGTATCACTCTCCGTTTTGCTTGAGCCATCTCCACCCCCTGTCGTCGTACGAGGTAACTCAGGAATCGGCTTCAGCGATGGCGCAGGAGTCAAGGCTGGAGGAGACGTGGGTTGCAATTGTGGCTGAGTTGGAGCAGGTGAAACATAGGTTCCACTCTGTGGAACAACTTGTTGAACAGGTGTTTGTGGCGCAGTTGTTGCGGGCAAGGCAGGTGCAGCAAAACTTGATTGTCCTGGTACGTCTGCCCCAGCAGCTCCCCATGCTTGAGGAGATGTCTGAACGGGTGCTGCGAATGGACTGGTACCTTGCGCGGTGGCAGACGTATATCCAGGTTGCATCTGAACATATTTTGTTGAATAGACAGCTCGATACTGAGTGACAGGAACACTCACAGGCTTTTGTTGATAACTCGTGACAGGTTGCATGCACTCGACAGGACAACCTGTACATGGGTCGATCTCACAAGATGGTTTATACGTCGTTACAGGAACGCACTGATATTTCGTTTGATACGTTGTTTCTGGCACATAACTGACCTGTTGCACCGGAACCATAACTGGCGCTGGTGGAGGGGGCGGCGGAGCTGGAGCCGGAACTGGGACAGGTGCCGGAACCGGAGCATATACAGGAGCCACTGCATAGGCTGGTGGAGCCTGTCGAAAACACGAACAACATCCGGCGAAAAGGCCGGATAAACAGCACTGTGACTGTGCACTACAAATCTGCATTGCTCCAACCGTCATGCTACAAAATAGCAAAACGCACATCATGACACGTCGGATCACCATCTCTCACTCCTCACAGGGTGTATCAAAGGGCTGCCCCATCTGGGCAAGTCCCGCAACACCCAAGACTAGGTTGCACCATGGTGCAGGAGTTAAGAAAAATCTGCTTGCACATACAGAAATTCACTCTTTTATTGCTCAGCAACCACTTCTATCGATGTAACCCATACGACCTGACTGCATGGCTTGTCGACTTCGATCTTCAAATACGTCATAGAGACGAAAAAGGGCTTCTCGAAGATTGGGCTGGTACGACTCAAAAGCCGTTTCTATGTCTTTCTGCATAATAAGCGAACCCAACCACAATCGAGAATCTGGCAACTGTTTGATAATTGCCAGAAAGCTTTTGAGAGACACCTGACATGTCATAAGAACTGGGATGCTCATCACTCTATGACTGGTAACAACGAGACGACAGCCCCGTGATACTGCAAGACGGCATACAACACTGCCGACAGTACGACTCATTCGTTCCCAGCTATCCAGAAGCAGAAGATCATCCGGTTTACTTCGGAGAAGTATGCGAGCAACTCTTTGGAGATCCTGCCAGGTTGTATTTCTAAGGCTGTATCGTGTGACCGAGTGGTTACCCCTTAAGGCTTCGTCATAGATTCTTGATAAAACCGTTGTTTTCCCCGATCCATGGGGGCCAACAATTGCACCGATACGACCACACTGATCAAGATTATGGAGACATTCTCCAAGATCTATGCATTTTCCAGAGACATTCACCGGCACAATCTCACCAGGCTGAGTGAATCTGGTTGCAAAGGGATTCGCCAGCATCGTTATACCCCGACACCCTCTGTTTTGCGTGAAAGTACTTGATGAGCAGGTGGAATCGTCCCCAATTCAAATACGTGTTCTGAAACAAAGTCTTTTCCACTCAGAAAAAAGAGGCGTATTCGGACGCACCATCGCACCTTCACAATCATTCCTTCATACGACAATGGACTTGCTGGTAAATCAGTTTGAAATGATCCCTCAACAAGTTTTGACTCGGATGACTCTTTTTCTCCTACTCTTTGAAAGAAATGAACTCCTAAATCCTCCTCACCTTTCCCCTCTGTATACCATGCAACAGAATGTTCAATTGCTTTCAACTGTCCCCCTGAAAGATTCAGAACTTCATAGTGCGCCAGTAGGTTTTCATTTGGTTGATACCGTCGATCAATATGACTGAATTGAACATTCACTTTTGGCTGACTATGCATCTGGTCATACTGACGAGTCATCTTACTGTATCCTGAGTCGTGTTATCTGGCGTCTCGTTGATATGTGTCTGTTGCTGATAGTCATCTCGCGGAAAGATAATCAGTGGAAAGACCCGACAAAAAGGAGGCCATCGATCAGGTACACCACGTACAACAAATCGCCAACTTACAACATTATGCTCAGATTCAAACGAATGCATGGCATCGATTGGCACTTGGATCATTGTTTCAATTTCAAAACGTGAGACTGGAGAAAGTTGCACATCTTGCCACTGCTTGATCATATGGCGTGATACCACTACTCGCTCCGTACGGGTATCTGTGCCTTGTCGATAGGTTGCTTGTTCCTCTAGCTCCATCGATATTTCAAGGCTCCGTAGCATCCCACTACCACCCTGCGCAAGAAGAACTTCATAGTGTTGCCCTGGACGAAGTGGGTGATCAGAAACCTCAATCTGGGTTGGACCCACGGACGTCGTCAGTACCAGACGTCGGAAGAAAAGCACGACACTCCCAACACCCACCACAGCGAAAGGAATAATCAGTGAAAATAGCAACCAATCAACTCGACCTCCCATGAGGTCAAGGCCAGCACCGATTGCCAAAACCAAAAGCACTGCATTCCAAACAACTGAAAAAAGTCCAAAACCTAATAATGCCCAACTCTCGGGGCTTTCAATAGGAAGACGATAGCGAAGGATTGTTCCTGGTGAATTAACGAGATTGTCACAGGCAGGAATGCCGGGAAATCCAGGCGACTCAAGTGGAGTTTGCCCCATAGATGCTGCTGGACCAGTACTTCTCACTGAGGCAGCCTTATGCTCTTCAGATTTTCCCCAAGACCTCACCGTCTTGTACAATCCGCTTCCACCAAATGCAACCAAAGCCCCAGGAAGCAATAAGGTCAGCAGCCACATCCACCAATTGTATCCTCGACTGAGAACTACGGTCATAGGTGAGTCAGGGTCATACCAGCAAGGGATTTCAGAGCCAATGGGAGGAAGATCCTGAAGCCTTGCTAATGCTGTCTCTCGATCTGATGTGACAGATGTGCTCGGTGGTTGGCTCCATGTCTCAATACGATTCTTATCCACTGGATAATTGACACGCAGGACTGGCGCCCATGCTGAGTGTGAGATATGAGGAGGATCGCTCACCAAGCGTCTTTGTAAACCTCTTCCAACAACCACGGCACGAGTTGAAAGATAATCGTGGTTGATTCGCCACTCTGGTACAGCTACACCCGTAATGAGCAAGGCTCCAAACACAATCCCTGCTAACAAAAGACATGCATAGAAAGCAGCCTCTCCCACTGATCCCCAGATCTGGGAACCTGTCCTTCGCTCACCACGTTTTTTTTCAAGGAATCGCGGCAGCCGCACCGTCTTCCTCCAAACGGCTTTCTAGACTGAACTCAGACGTGAATTCTGAGAAAGCCGAGACCTCACACGGGCAGGATCTTCAACCCGTTTATGAAATGTGACTTACTGGTTCCCGTTGTGGCTCACCTACCTCAACAGAACGATTTGCTCGAAAGAAACCAATTTTTTCCAATGACTTAAAAACTTCCTCTAATGTTTTTTCTCCAAAGTTGGAGATTGAAAGAAGATCAGCTCGCGTACAGTTGAGTAAATCATGAACAGTAAAAATACCCTTTTCTTCCAAACAGTTTGTTGTTCTCACCGACAAACCAATTTCAGCCGTGCTCATTTCGAGCTTCTCGGCCATTTCATCTCCCTGCGACAAATTTTTGAACGGAACGCGTGGCATGGGGTCCCTCCCGTGCGAATTGAATTGTGAAGTGATACAAAACATTGTTTCGTAGACTGTATCGATACAACAACTACAGTCATGAAGGGAAGAATATACTCCATTTTCACAATTGTCGACTACCAGAAGACTCTGCAGCGCCTTGAGTGACCGACGAACTCGCGACCCCACAATCCATCCACCCACACTTTTTCTGTGCTCAACCCACTTTCCTTCGATACTCTGAACCCTTCGCAACGTGAGGCTGCAACCCACGTTGAAGGGCCTCTTCTGGTGCTAGCAGGCCCTGGAAGTGGCAAAACTAGGGTGGTCACGCACCGGATTGCATTTTTGATATCTCAGGGTATCCCAGCCCACCAGATTGTTGCATTATCCTTCACCAACAAAGCTGCTGACGAGATGCGTCGGCGGGTCAGCGAGTTGGTTGGGCCGCAGCCGGTCGAGATGGGAACATTTCATCGCTTTGCAGCTCGGCTCCTTCGAAGGCATGCTCAATTTGTCGGACTCACCAGTGATTATTCAATCCTTGATCCTGATGATGTCTCAAGCCTTCTTAAGCGAGCAGCCAAACGATTAGGTCTCACTCTACGGCACACACCAATCAGCCGAATTGCTGGCGTCATCAGTCGTGCAAAAAATGATCTTCTGACAGCCGAAAGTTTTGAACCTCACTGGGGACGACCTGTTGACGATGTTGTAAAAAAGATTTGGCCGGTATACCAGCAAATGCTTCAGGAGAGTAATGCGGTTGATTTTGATGATCTACTTGTCCATGTAGCCAACCTACTTCTTGATAATCCTGACTTGCGCAAAATACTTGATTCCCGACATCGATGGATCTTGGTTGATGAATATCAAGATACAAATGCCGTGCAGTATTCTATTCTCCGCGGTCTTTCAATTGATTTCCAAAACCTTGCGGTGACTGGTGATCCAGATCAAGCCATCTATGGTTGGCGAGGTGCAAGCATTCGAAATATTCTTGAATTCGAACGAGACTATCCCTCGGCAAAAGTTGTAAAACTTGAGCATAATTACCGTAGTACTTCCAATATTCTCGGTGTCGCCGATCGCTTGATCGCTAATAATTCCAAGCGAAAACAAAAGCGACTTGTGACGGATGCAAAAGCAGGTGCATCCGTTCGCATAGTACTCGATTCTACAAGCCATGATGAAGCTGATCGCATTGCCGATGAAATCGTTTCCTCCATTGATTCTGGCACACAACAACCTCGAGACTTTGCGATTTTGTTTCGAACCAATGCTCTGTCGAGAGCGCTTGAGGTAGCTTTAAGAGCGCGAGGAGTACCATACCAACTTGTACGCGGTCTGGAATTCTTCAAACGCAGAGAAATTCGTGACATCGTGGCATGGCTGCGACTTCTAAAAAACCCTCGCGATGATGTTGCTTTTCTCAGAGTAATCAACGTCCCTGCACGTGGCATTGGCAAACGATCTCTCGATCACCTTGGTGTATGGGCTGAACAACAGCAAATGAGTCTCCTTGAAGCTATTAGGAATACCACAGAGATTCCTGGGGTTTCCAAACGAGCGGGAAAGGCCTTCACGTCTTTCATGATGCTTTATCGTGATTTGGATGCCCTCGCCAGACAGCTAGGAGACCGTGTTGCACCATTGATCGAAGCCATCCTTGATCGTTCCGGATACCGAAAAATGCTTCAGGCAGAAGAAAGTGCTGAAGAAGAATATGGTGAAGAGCGGCTCGCAAATGTGGAAGAATTAGTGACAGCAGCACGTCAACTCGATGAGTCTTTCATACCCAATAGTCAAGATGATGCCTTGGGCACATTTCTTGAAACCACGGCATTGGTTGCTGACACGGATGTCTGGGATGCAGAAGGGCAACATGTAGCTCTCATGACTCTCCATGCCGCCAAAGGCCTTGAATTTCCAATCATCTACATGATTGCCATGGAAGACGGAATCGTTCCGCATGAGCGCAGCCTTGACAGTGCTGACCACCTTGAGGAAGAACGCCGGCTTATGTTTGTCGGCATTACTCGTGGGCAAGAAGAGGTTCACCTAAGTTGTTCACGTATTCGAGAATATCGTGGTTCACGAAGGATAAATGCTCCGAGTTTGTTTCTCACAGAGATCACAGGAACTGAAACAATTGTAACTGGCACTGAAGCACCATCCGATGAAAAGAATTATCTCAATGATTCGTACCATGAGGATCTTTCCATTGATCATGATGATGAATTTTCCCAGGCTGTTGATCCAATCAGACGTAACGAATCTATTCAACACCGAAGTGATGGGCTTGTGCTTGACTTTGAAGAAGAGCAATTGCCGACATCTCGATCAAAAGATAGGCCTATTGCATCTCGCACTTCAAAGGCGGCCTCTGAACTGGCAAAAAAGCTGGAGAAAATGACGCAGTCCATGCCGGCCTTCTCAGAAGGGCAACGTGTCCGTCATGACGAATACGGCTTTGGAACACTCGACAGTATCAGTGGATCTGGACCACGATCAGTTGCCACTGTGGTTTTCGAAGGCGATGCAGGCATTCGCACATTCATCCTCAGCCACGGAGCACTCCATCCAGAATAATATGATGTGTGATGCTCTACTGCTGATCACGCCACCACTTGATTGTCTTTGACAGCCCACTCTGAAATGATTCCTTTGGCTCCCAATCCAAAAGTTCTCTCGCTCGAGAAATATCAATCCCTCGGCGTGGTTGACCATCTGGCTTGGATGAATCCCATCGAATCTTTCCTGAATAACCACAGGCCGAGGCTATTGTTACAATCAATTCTCGAATACTTATCTCTGAGCCACCGCCTAGATTGATTGGCAAGGGCTTTTCCATGCACTCTGCAGCCCTCACAATTCCCTCAGCAGCATCGTCAACATACAAAAACTCTCGTGTTGCACTTCCCGTTCCCCAACAGACGACTTCTTCGCGACCGTGTATGCGTGCCTCTTCACATTTTCGAATAAGTGCTGGAATCACGTGACTCGAAGTTGGATCAAAATTATCTTTTGGTCCATATAAATTGACCGGAACAACAACAGCACTGTTCAAACCATATTGACGTTGATAGCCGTCAAGCATGACAAATACTGCTTTTTTTGCGACACCATAAGGAGCATTTGTCTCCTCCGGATATCCATTCCACAAATGTTCCTCCTGAAAGGGAACTGGGCAGTACTTTGGGTACGCACAGACCGTGCCTGTGTGAATAAATTTTTGAATCGCATACTTACGGGCACACTCAACAAGATGAAGCCCCATTGCCATATTGGCATAAAAGTAACGGCCGGCATTGGCCATATTCGCTCCAATGCCTCCAACCTCGGCGGCAAGATGAATCACGATATCAGGTTGAGCATCTGCATACAGTCGCTCCACATGTGACTGCTGTGTGAGATCGTAATCTCGGCGACGTGGCACAATAATGCAATCGCTAGAGACCCCTCGAGCCTCGAGAATGCGACATACCGACGATCCCAGAAACCCGGCTCCGCCGGTAACCATGATCCTTTTTCGATGGAGATTCATCATAGGCAGACATCTTGATGCGTTTTCTTATTCATCAGCGATTTGGAATGTTGTCCCCGTGACCAGCTGCAAGTAGCACTTGCTCCTTTTGAGCCAATGCCATGTCTGCTTCAACCATAATGGCTACCAATGCATCGAATGACGTTCGGGGCACCCAACCCAGTTTTTGGTTTGCTTTCTGTGAGTCACCCAACAGAAGATCCACTTCAGCCGGACGAAAATATCGCGGGTCAATCTCAACAAAATCCTGATAATCAAGACCGAGTCTACCAAACGTTTTTTCACAGAATTCACGAACTGAGTGGGTTTCATTCGTAGCAATAACGTAGTCCTCCGGCTCTTCTTGCTGAAGCATCATCCACATCGCCTCAACGTAGTCACCAGCAAACCCCCAGTCGCGTTTGGCATCGAGATTGCCAAGATAGAGGTTGCTCTGAAGCCCCAACTTGATCCGGGTTGCAGCTCTTGTAATTTTTCGAGTCACAAAGGTTTCACCACGTCGTGGACTTTCGTGGTTAAAGAGAATGCCACACGATGCATGGAGGCCATAGCTCTCACGATAATTAACTGTAATCCAGTGACTATAAACCTTCGCTACTCCGTAGGGTGAGCGTGGATGAAACGGCGTTGTTTCTTTTTGTGGTATCTCTACCGCTTTACCAAACATCTCCGAACTTGATGCCTGATAAAAACGCACCTGAGAGCCATTGGCATCCTGAAAATCGCGAATGGCTTCAAGCAATCGTAGTGTTCCAACAGCTGTAACATCAGCCGTGTACGTAGGCTGATCAAAACTTACTCGGACATGACTTTGAGCGGCCAGGTTATACACCTCGGTTGGTTGTATTTGACGAATCAAACGCGCTAAAGCATTCCCGTCAGCCATATCACCGTGATGAAGTACAAGAGATTGATCAGCATCGTGAATATCACGATACAGATGCTCTATGCGTTGAGTTCCAAAAGTACTCGATCGCCGAACAAGACCATGTACCTCATAGCCCTTTCTGAGAAGAGTTTCTGCAAGGTACGACCCATCTTGCCCAGTAATACCTGTAATAAATGCACGCTTTGATGAGACTGACATCGTTAAAAACATGTACTCCCAAGAATCCGATTAACCAGTTCTCCCAATATAAACCCATTTGATGAGCTTACATCATGATCTCTATTTTTGATTAACCACATGGTGACAGCAAGAAGAAACTCCGGCAGCTACACAGGTTAGGTGTCGTCTGGAAAAACCCCATAAACGAGATCGCGTACGACGATGGACATTCCAAGATCTCGATAGCTGCCGCAGGGAATCAGGCATCTCAGACGTGGAATATTGCCGAACGCCGAGATTGGAGTTCTGGAAATGTGGACAACAGGCCCCAACAAAAGAACGGTATCACCGCGCTGCACGTGATACGTGACTTCATGCATGAAACTCCCACTCATGGACCGACAATAAATGCAAAAAAGACAAGAAGGTGGTCTTCAAACGGTTCTATACGCATAATCAGGTGACCAGCTGGGAGTGACGCAGATTGACTCCTTAGGTTAGAGTCTCTCAATCTTTTGATGCCATCATGTCTCTCCCACTCGCTGATCCCATGCCTTCTGAAACTCTTCACCGCCGTCTTCCCGGTTGGGTCGGTGTGGCAATCCGTATTGTCATCACGCTTGGCCTCATGGCCATTATCCTGAAGGGCATCGACAGGGCATCATTCGTTAAAGTGATGAGCACAGTTCAATGGGAGTGGTGGGCTGGAGGTGTTCTCATTGCCATAATTGCCCAAGTGATTGCTGGGCTGCGCTGGTCTTCTCTTGCACGACCAATTGGTTTTTCCTTCCCTCACAGTTTTTTTGTGTGGAGATTTTTTGAGGGAATGTTTTTTAGCCTTTGTTTACCATCTTCTATCGGTGGCGATTTCATCAAAGCCTATCGACTCGCAGATTCTACTTCTCGTCGACTCCTTGCTGGTTGTACCGTCCTCGCTGATCGACTAACAGGCCTCACTGGGCTGAGTGTGCTCGGAGGAGCTGCTCTCCTATCAGTCAGATGGTCTTTGAATGAACTGGCGACTCTCGCTGTTGGCGGAGGACTTCTCTTCTTTGCTATTACTAGCCTCTGGTTCGGAATACGCTCACTTGACCGAATCATCTCAATCATGCCTGCTCCTCATGCTGTTCGAGAATTCATCAGCCAATTCCTTCCATACCAAAAGCGGCCACAACTTCTACCCACCGCAGTCGTTTGGAGTCTTCTCATTCAACTCGGAAATGCTATTGGCGTTTTGATGATTGCACACGGACTTGGTGTCACTCTTCCTTTATCTGTCTGGTGTGCTGTTGTTCCTCTTGTCATGCTGGCCATGGTGATACCTGTAAGCATTAATGGCGTTGGGGTTCGCGAGGGAGGCATGGCAATGCTCCTAGCGCCTCAGGGCGTACCGAGCGAACAAGCTGTCGCGATTGCTCTTCTCTGGTTCCTCTCCACTCTAGTGAGCGGGCTCATCGGGGGGATACTGTTTTTGCTTGATAAAAAAACAATACCTACGAGTGTTCTTTCTGAGTCTTCCAGTAATTGACTAGATGAAGTGCTGCAACCGTTTTGGCATCCTGAATACGTTGATCAACGCACATGGCAATCGCTTCATTCCACGGCACCACGAGAGGAGATATTTTCTCGCCCGGCTCTAATGCTTGTGGTCCTGGCTTGAGATTCTCTGCAATAAAGATGTGCATCCTTTCGCGAATCACACCTGGTGACATCCACAATGCACCCAGTGACGTTATCGTACCAGCACAGTACCCAGTTTCTTCACTTAATTCACGCATTGCAGCTTCAGACAACGACTCAACTCGGTCCAGTGTTCCCGCTGGTAATTCAATCAGCTTTTCTCCAACGGCAATTCGCTCGACCTCGATAAGACAAATTTCCTCTTTCGATACAAACGGTACAATAACCACACTTCCCGGATGAATCACCACCTCCCGCACTCTCTTTGACCCATCCGTACATACTTCATGCATTGATTGAACGTGAAATCGTTTCGTTCTCAGAAGAATGTCTTTTTCAAACTCATTATTGAGCAGCGCATCTTCACTCATAGAGGCACCTTTCTAATCTCTGCATCGACACCAGCCACACTAATCTTAGCTGCATTGGCGACACGTGTTGAAAGAACTCCAAGCCCCAAGCCACAGCCAAGTTGTGGTGAGTAACAGCAACTGGATAGGTTGCCAACGTGCTTATCATCAGCCAAAACTTCTTCACCTGAGAATGCATTCCCTTCAAATGAAAGGGCTGTCAGTTTTCGATTAACATGGCCTAATGCGTCCAAACGAGCCACCGTTTCTTGGCCAAGATAACAACCTTTGGTGAAGGAAATGGCTCGCGCATTACGAACTAATTCCTGCGGCAACGTCTTTTCACCAATGTCTTTTTTTGAGGGAGTTCCCTGCTCGATTCTTGCGGCCTCAAGAGCATCATGGTTGATTTGTGTCCGTTGATTTGCTTGCAACCATTCTAAAATCGTTGTCTGTTCATTTTCTTGACACCGAATCATCCAACCATTTTGACCCCACCAATCAGTTTGTAAAACGTGCACTCGTGCGGTACCCAATGTGTACTCGGCGTGACCAAATAAGTGTTCAATAGAACTACCTGACTGCGATGCACCTTCACATGCATCGAGATCGGTCATCAAATCATGAAGTACAGTTTGCCCAATCAATAAGAAATTTCTCCATGAATCTGAGCCATCAAAAAAATCAACCTTTTCACGAATATGATAATGACCAAGGTGTTCACAAAGAGAACTTCCACAACCTTGTTCTGCATCAATCATCAGTCCATTCGTCAATCGCATAATGACAGCAAACACAAGAACCCTTCCACGGCTATCAGTGAAGAATGCTTCACTACCTTGACCAGGCTGAAGCCGTGAGACGGCTGCTGTCGTAAAATTATCAACAAATGACACTGCATCCTCTCCCTGAACCACTACTGTCGTCCGTTTCCCTAAATCAGACCAGACAACCGGATTCTGCAAAGTGTCATTCTGCATGGAAGACCTATTCATTGGTGTTTTCACGCCTCTCAACCCAAAACGAAGGAATACACATGTTTTTTAACCGATAATCGAACGCTTTCCTATTGGCCTGCGTACAAAGAAACACTGCGATATTTTTCGCACGATTACAAAACGGAGGCTGGTTTCATGGCAACTGTTGATCGTCCACGCTCTCGTCCTGATGAGTTCGATGATAGCTCGTATAACGACCCATTTGCTGTTGCTGATTCCGGACATTCCGAACCTGCCCGGGCAGAGGCCGAGTGTCTTGCTCAAACGCGTAGTCCCTCACGTCGCAACAATGGGCTTCGGCAGACATCCGGATCTCCAACCACGTTTCATCGTATTGCACTCGTGAGGCGACGGCAGGGCGTTACCCTTCGAAATGTAGCTCGTCGACTAGGAATTGAACTAGCGACCATTCGTCGACAAGAAAAGCCTGATTATGATCTTCGGCTATCTGATCTTCGACGCTGGCAGGAAGTACTTGAAGTTCCAATATCAGAACTTCTTGAAGAGGCCGATGGACAACTGTCAGGGCCAGTTCTAGAACGTTCCAGGATGGTCAAACTCATGAAGACAGCTGCGGCGATTCGTGAAAGAACAACTGGAACACCAATTGGACAGGTTGTCACTATGCTCATCGAGCAGATTTTAGAAATAATGCCCGAATTAGAGGACGTCACTCCATGGCATACCGTTGGACAAAGACGAACACTTGATGATATTGGTCGTACTGCTCAACAAATGCTACCAGAAGATGTCTTTCGCAGAGGCCCATAACCTTCAAAATAACTTGTTGAGATGATCTGGGGCCTGTTGTTACAGATTACTTCATCTTCATGTTGTGATTCGGACTGTACATCCGTACGATCATCTCTTCACAAATATTCTGCACCCACTAACGAAAGTGACTTTCCGTGTCTT
>CAXFJI010000035.1:0-12872 GCA_964003275.1 uncultured Planctomycetaceae bacterium | reverse complement strand
GACAGGGTGAGCAAGGACAGGGTGAGCAAGGACAGGGTGAGCAAGGACAGG
The DNA here is from genome assembly GCA_964003275.1 of uncultured Planctomycetaceae bacterium. Taxonomy (GTDB): domain Bacteria; phylum Planctomycetota; class Planctomycetia; order Pirellulales; family UBA1268; genus CACORA01. Next base: position 12,821 of record CAXFJI010000035.1, on the reverse strand, counting down.
GTGAACAAGGGCAGGGTGACGGTAAGGGTGATCAGAACAATGGATCTTGGCAGAGCGGCGAGGGACAATTGCCGGCAGACCGGTCCGAGGGAGAAGGAAATCTCAGTAGTCGCGAGATGAAATGGGAAGAGGAAAATCTTTCGCATGCTCAAAATGCCACTGATCTCGCCTTAAAGCATCTCGAGGATGCGATTGATTCTGGCGAAACAGATATTCTTGATGAACTTGGCTGGACTCAGGAGCAGGCTCAGGCATTCATTAATCGTTGGCGAGAAATGCAGCAACGTGCAGCGAGCAAAGACGCGGAGAAACTTAATGAATACCAGCAAACACTTCGTAGCCTTGGTTTACGTCCACGGGGTGTGCGTTCTGCACGCGAGGTACCAACTGAAACTCAAGGCGGGGAAGCCGAGGGGCGGCGTAGCAAACCCCCAAGTGAATATCGTGAGCAGGTAAGAGCCTTTCTACAGGGCGCAAAGAGCGAATGACACACTCTTGCGAAGCGATGTTTCAGGGACCACGATACCTCGTTGCTTTTAATCCGAAGCGAGTTTCGCACTGTTTTACAGATGTGCTCATTCTTGGTGGAGGCTTGGCTGGTCTTAGGGCAGCGTTAGCTGTCGATCCACAGTTGTCGGTAACAGTTGTATCAAAGGATGATCTTCGAAGTTCATCGAGCCAATGGGCTCAGGGAGGTATCGCTGGGGTCATCGATCCTGAGGATCGTTTTGATCACCATATCGCTGATACAGTGGTTGCCGGAGGTGGTCTCTGTCATGAGAAAACAGTTGACACAGTTGTTCGTGAAGCCCCCAGTCGTATCAATGAACTGATTGCGTGGGGGACCAAGTTTGATGCTCGTGATGGTTCACTCGAACTCGGCAGAGAGGGTGGTCATAGCCATCACAGGATTGTCCATGCTCTTGGAGATTCCACTGGTCGGGAAGTCATGCGAGCTGTTATTCAAAAGGCAAAAACACTTGAAAATCTTCAAGTATGGCCTGAAACGTTCACGATAGATCTTGTTACCCACGAGGGCCTTTGCCGAGGGGCGATTGTATGGAATCCTTCACACGGCAAGACAATCGTATGGGCCCAGAGAACTATTCTTGCCACTGGTGGGCTTGGTCAGATTTATCGTGAGTCTACGAATCCGTCAGGGGCAAGTGGTGATGGAATTGCATTGGCATGGCGGGCTGGGGCCAAAGTTCGGGACATGGAATTCATGCAATTTCACCCTACCGTGCTATATATAGCTGGCGGTTCGAGGAGCCTCATTACGGAGGCGGTTCGAGGAGCTGGTGCCCATCTCGTTGACCGTCATGGACGACGATTCATGCCAGACTTTGATGATCGGTCCGAACTTGCGCCGCGTGATGTTGTCTCTCGTTCAATTACTGAGGTTATGCAGCGCACGCATCATTCGAACGTGTATCTTGACCTGTCACATTTGAATTCTGAAATGGTGCGTGAGCGATTTCCTGGTATGGCTGAGATCTGTAGCAAGTTCGGTCTTGACTTGACTCAAGACAAAATACCCGTTCGGCCTGGAGCTCACTACATGATTGGTGGCGTTCAGGTTGACGAGCATGCTCGAACATCTGTCCCGAGGCTTTTTGCAGCTGGTGAAGTGACCTCAAGTGGGTTGCATGGGGCAAACAGGCTTGCGAGTAACAGTCTTTTGGAAGGACTTGTTTATGGGGCTCGGGCTGGAGAGGTAGCCAGTGAAGAGATAATCTCAAATGGGTATGAACAGGAGCACAACAATTTTCATGTGCCTATGCTTGCAAACCGTCGTCAAGAAAAATCTGTCGAATCCCAGTCTGTTTCTGAATCTCTTGACCTCGGTGATATTCGAAATTCACTTCGCGCACTTATGTGGAGACATGTTGGGGTTGAAAGAAGTGGTTCACAGTTGACAGAAGCTTTGTCGACAGTTGATAGTTGGTGCCGTTACGTTTTACCAAGACAATTCTCTGACTCATCTGGGTGGCAACTTCAAAACATGTTGGAGTCAGCACAACTTATGATTCGCGCGGCAATCGTGCGAGAGGAAAGTCGGGGTGTTCATTACCGTTGTGATCATCCTGCCCCTAAAAATGATGATTGGAAAGTTCACCTTAGTTGGCAGCGTGGTTGTACAAGCCCTCAAATTGCACCAGTTCCTGATTCGACGGAGTCAAGAGAGTCAAGTTTTTCGGTGGAATGAGCAAAGATGTGCTTCTTGTGCGGGCCATGGCCGGGGGATTGCCCATATTAAAATTCAAGTAAAAATAAGGGAACGTTGTTGCAAAGCCGATTGTTGGCTTTTTCCAAGAGGACCTAAAACATGGATGACACTATCGCCAGCCAACCAGCCATGATTGAAGCTGATGGACTGACAAAGTATTACGGTCAATTCATAGCGACTGAAGATATTTCTTTTCGTGTGCCACGTGGTGAGATTGTTGCATTTCTTGGCCCGAATGGTGCCGGTAAAAGTACAACGATGAAAATGCTTACTGGCTATCTCGCTCCCTCGGCAGGTAGTGCACGAGTGGCTGGCTTCGACATGTCGACGGATCGATTGAAAGCTGCAGCTCGGTTGGGATATCTGCCAGAAAATGGTCCTTTGTATCCAGATATGACACCTCGTAGTTTGCTTGAGTTCTTTGCAGACGCTCGGGGACTTTCTCGGGAGCATCGCGAACGACGTATTGAGGCTGTCGTCAAGCAATGCGAACTTGGAAGTGTCATCGGCAAGGCAATCGGTAAACTCTCCAAGGGATATCGACAGAGAGTTGGGATGGCTCAGGTGCTCCTGCACGAGCCGGACGTTCTTATCTTAGATGAACCAACGAGTGGACTTGATCCAAATCAAATTCGTGAAGTTCGGGATACAATCAGAAAACTTGGTCAACAAAAAACAATTCTGTTGTCAACGCATATTCTTCAAGAGGTTGAGGCAATGGCTGATCGAGTCATTCTCATTGCTGACGGTCGACTGCGTTTTGATGGTACACCAGCTGACCTAAGACAGAATGGTCAAAGTCTCGATGAACGGTTTCGTGAACTGACGCGGAGTGGCGCTGCCTAATAAAAGTATACGGGTAAAGGATTCTCATCAATGAAGTGGTACGTACTGGATGCTGTATTTAAGAGAAACTTTGTTTCCTATTTTTCAAATCCCACAGGCTATGTCTTTATCTGTGTGTTTGTCTTGCTCGGTTCATTGGCTGCCTTCTGGCCACCTGAATTCTTTAACTCAAATCTAGCGAACCTCGATCAACTTAATAGATATCTGCCGTATATTCTGCTCGTCTTCGTGCCAGCAATCACAATGAGTGTGTGGGCTGATGAGAGAAGGCAAGGAACAGATGAACTGTTGCTCACAATTCCAGCGAGTGACCTTGAGGTTGTCTTTGGGAAGTATTTGGCCGCTGTTGGAATTTTTACAGTCGCCCTCCTTTTTTCCTGTGTTTGTAACCTTGTTATTCTGCTGCGATGGGGTACACCGGATGGAGGCCTTTTTCTCTCAAATTACCTCGGTTACTGGTTTACTGGTTTAGCAATGTTGGCGATTGGAATGGTCGCCAGTTTTTTGACAAGCAACCTAACAGTCGCTTTCATTCTTGGCCTGCTGTTCAATGCTCCTCTTGTCGTAGCTGATCAGGCCAGCTCAGTGATGGGTCCTCAGTGGGCAGAGCGTGTTCGTAGCTGGAGCCTGTCAGAACACTTTTCAGATTTTGGTAGAGGTATCGTTAGTCTCAGTAGCATCTCCTATTTTGTTGGTATTGCGTCTATTTGTTTGTATGTCGCCATGGTCTTGATTGGGAGGAGGCACTGGACTGGTCGCCGTGATGGTAGTCAGATGGGAGTGCACTACCTGGTTCGTACCTTTGGCGTTGCAACAGCCGCGATGGGAGCAGTACTTCTTTTTCGAAGCCTTGACGTGAGGGCTGATCTGTCGGCTGAGCAAATCAGTTCACTTGCGACGGATACTCGAAAGTTGCTTGCGACGCTTGAAGCACCTCGGCCGATAAAGATTACTGCGTATGTGAGTCCTACGGTTCCAGAGGATTATGCTCAGACAAGACTTACTCTACTGAACATGTTAAGACAGTTTGAGCGTCTCGGGCGAGGTAAAGTTCAAGTTCAAGTTATTGATACCGAGCCAAAAACTGAAGCGGCCTCTTTAGCAAGTCAGCAGTTCGGGATTGAGCCTGTGACTGTAATGTCCAGAGTTCGAGGTGCCTATCGGGAGGAGCAGATTTTTCTTGGATGTGCTTTTCAATGTGGCCTGGAGAAAGTTATTGTTCCATTTTTTGACACAGGGACTCCTGTTGAATACGAGTTGATTCGCTCTATCTCTACTGTGGCGCAGCAAAAGCGAAAGCGGTTGGGTGTTCTGTCAACGGATGCAAATCTGTTTGGAGGATTCGACATGGCCTCTGGTCAGCAGAGTCCACGGCAGCCAGTTCTTGAGGAGTTGGAGAAGCAATATGATGTGGTGCAAGTTGATGCATCAGCACCGATCACTGAAAGTTATGATGTTCTTTTGGCAGTGCAGCCGTCTTCGCTGGGGCCTGAGCAGATGGGACACTTTGTTGCGGCTGTTGCAGGTGGGCAGCCAACAGCGGTGTTCGAGGATCCTCTTCCGGTGCTCATGATGGGGGTGCCGGGCACATCTCAGCCGCGCCGAAGTCCAGGTGGGCCAATGGCTATGTTTGGGGGTCAGCAAGGACAGCCAAAAGGTGATATCAATCAATTGTGGCAGACATTGGGTGTGAAGTTAGCCTCCGGAGGACGGCCAGCAATGGGGCAAATGGGCTCCAGCCCTTTTGTTATTTGGCAGGATTACAATCCGCATATCAAACTTGAGTTGCCGAGTGAGTTTGTCTTCATTGATGCAAATCTAAGAGATCTTGAAAAAGGAAAATCTGTCGCAGGTTTCAATGAAGAGCAGCCCATTACCTCCGGTTTGCAGGAGGTGTTATTTCCTTTTCCGGGTGCTCTCTCAAAAGATGACGCAGCCAATATTGAATGGGTGCCTCTTGCGCAAACGTCAAGTCGTTCAGGAACGATCGATGTTAACCAGATTATGGCGAACCCTGGTGACATGAGAATGCTTCGTAATTTCGAGCAGCCAGGCAAGCAGGCAATGGTGCTTGCTGCATTTGTTGAGAGACAGCCCGCTGCTACAAATGAAATTACAGAGGAGAGTGTTGACGAAGCTGAACTCACGGAGTTGCCCAAACCAATTCGTGCTGTCGTAGTTACTGATATTGATTTGATGGAGGGGCGTATTTTTGGACTTCGAAATCGTCCAGATGAGGTTTTTGGTCTTGATTTTGATAACGTTTCCTTTGTGCTGAATGTGCTTGATTTTTTGGCTGATGATGATCGTTTTATCGAAATTCGTAAGAGGAAGCCAAAGCATCGTACGTTAGAGCGAATAGAAGATGCCGTTGCCGAATCTCGAGAGCAGGCGGACCTTCTGCGAGCAGCATCTCTGGCAGATTTTGATAAGGCTGAACAAGATGCTAATGCTGAGATGCAGAAGGAAGTGGGTGAGTTCGAAAAGAAAATCAAGGACATGGAAACGCAAGGAGATGCTGATCCGCAGGCTGCTATGCAGGCTGTTCAGCAACTGGCAAGTCGTCAGCGGCTTGCTCAGCGCCGTCTTGATACAAAATTAGAGCAATTGAGGCGAAAACGTGATTCAGATATTGATGATGTCGAGCGAAAGCTTGAGAGTAAGATTCGTCAGGAGCAGGATCGGCAGAAGTGGCTGGCTGTTCTTTTGCCGCCGATTCCACCGTTAGTGGTTGCTTTTATGGTTTTCTTTCGACGTCGAGCTAAAGAGCGCGAAGGTGTAGCCAAAACACGTTTGCGATAATTTCATGCAAAAATATTTTGAAAAATTCTGGGAGATTTTTTGATGGATGAGCACAGTGCAACGGACCCAACGTCTCCAGTCATGCGAAAAACATTTGTTTTCGTTTGTGTGGGCATTGGCATGCTTCTTTTGGGGGCTATTGCGCAACCACGATTTAAGAACAAGGAAGTGGAGCCGGAAGCAGAGCGGCTTCTTTTTCCTCAGTTTTCGGATGCTGGAAAAGCATCGAGTTTGGAAATTCTTACATACGATGATGAACTGGCGACGCTTCAGCCGTTCAAGGTTGTCAAGGCTGGCGGTGTATGGGTGCTGCCATCACAGCAAAATTATCCTGCTGACGCGAAGGATCAACTTGCGGTGGCAGCGACGGAACTTATCGATCGACCAATTTTAGAAGTAGTGAGTGACTCGCCAGGTGATCATGAAACCTATGGGGTTATCGAGCCAGACGCTGACAAGATTCAGCCAGGGATGACAGGCATTGGGCAACTGATTGAAATCCGCGATGCGTCTGGGGCAAAGCTAGCGGGTCTAGTTATTGGAAAAGAAGACAAGCGCCCCGGAGGCTCGGAGGGTGGTCGGACTCTTCGGTTTGTACGCAAGGCAGGGCAAGACAGGGTGTATCGGGTGGAACTAGATACCTCAAAGTTTTCGAGTCGTTTCGGGGATTGGATTGAAAAAGATTTACTGCAACTATCCCCTTGGGATGTGCATCAAATCGAACTCGATGACTATACGCTTGGTGCTGTGGAGTCGAATGGGCGTTTGATGGTTGAGCAGCAGCGGAAAAGCCGCATCAGCCTTTCATATGACGATCAGGGAGGGGAGTGGTCACTCGACTCTCTTGAGGCGTTTGGTGAGGATAAAAAGCCTAAAAAAGAGTCTCTTGCAGAGGATGAGGAACTTGCTTCGGCCAAACTGAATGATCTTCGAAATGCTCTCGGAGATCTAAAAATAATTGATGTCGCTCGTAAGCCTTCTGGTCTGAGTGCGGATCTCAAGGCAGCGGAGCAGTTTACTGGCGATCCAGAAGCTGTTGCTTCGATGCAGCAGCGAGGTTTTCTGCCGCTTCAAAGTGGAGAAATACTCTCTACGGATGGTCAGACGATCGTGGGAATGAAAGACGGCGTTGAGTACGTGTTGCGATTTGGTTCCCCAACAACAGCAGTTGAAGGACAATCTGATGTTGGAGAGAAAAGCGATACGAATGCAGATGGTGGTGAAACAAGCGGCCGATACCTACTTGTTATGGCTCGTGTAAATGAAAGCCTGCTTCCAAAGCCAGAAATGGAAGCATTGCCAGATATGCCTGCCTCTGAAAAAGAAGAGAAAAAGGCTGGAGAAAAAAAGGAAAAAGATGCTGAAGGCTCAGAGGAGGACAAAGAGCTGGAAGAAAAGGCAACGCCAGCGAGTGACGAGACTGAGAAAGCGGATGATTCGGTTGAGGGTGAGCAGCCGAGTATTGAACAAGAAAAAAATGATCAAAAAGAAAAGAAGAGTGAGGTGAATTCAGATTCATCAGAGCTTGAAGAAAAAGATTCCACCAAGAAAGATACAGCTGCAGAGGCGCTGAAAAAAGCTGATGAGGCAGAAGCTGATGCGCAGGCTGCTCTCGAGGAGCGGAGGCGAGTGGAACGAGAAAATCGTCTTAAGCAGGAAGAGTATGATGGGAAAATAGAGGCAGCACAAAAAAAGGTCCGTGAACTGAATGCGCGTTTTGCAGATTGGTACTACGTTGTTTCTGACGCTGAATGTGAAAAAATTCGCCTTGAGAGAAATGCAGTCATTCAGAAAAAGCCTGCTGAAAACGAAGAAGAAACCAAGTAACCTCGGCGAGCTCAGATGTCCGACATCCTAACTTCGCCGAGAGCGTCTCGTTATGGGCAAACCCTAGGTTTCCGACTGAGGGGAATAGGCAGCGAAGTTCCTGATAATGTCGTGACAAATGCTGACTTGATGCACCTTGGTTGTGATCCAGAGTGGATTGTTGAGCGGTCTGGCATTCATGAGCGGCGACATGCTTCTCTAGAAACTGCGAGCAGCGATCTTGCGATTTCAGCTGCACAAAAAGCCTGTGCTCAGTCAGGTGTTGATTCAAAGTCTATCGATCTGCTGATACTTGGGACGTTTACACCAGATACGTGCCTGCCGTCCACTGCATGCATTGTGCAAGAGGCCCTTGATCTCGATGCCCCAGCCATGGATGTTACGGCGGCGTGCGCAGGGTTTGCCTATGGTCTTATTACGGCAGCTCAGTTTTTGGCATCAGGAGCGAGTCGGTTTGCGCTTGTTGTGGGTGTGGATACGAATTCTCGAGTCGCAAATCCGGCGGATATCAAAACGTGGCCACTGTTTGGTGATGGGGCAGGTGCAGTGCTTCTAGAGGCAACTGGCAAAGAAAATGAGGGGTTGCTGTCCCATTCTCTTGGCTCGGATGGTCGTGGAGCCGACTTGCTCGTTTGTCCAATGAGCGGGTCGCGGCAGCCAGTTACACCTGAAGGTGCTGCGCGTGGCGATCAGTTTATGCAAATGGAAGGTCGGGCTGTTTTCAAGTGGGCGATTCGTCTTGTTGAAGAGAATGTGCGGCAGGTTGTTGAGCGTGCAGAGTTATCTTTTGAAGATGTGGATCTTTTTATTCTTCATCAGGCGAATGCTCGAATTCTAGAAGGTGTGCGATCAGCGTTATCAATACCCAAAGACAAAATGTTTATGAATTTGGATCGTTACGGTAATACTTCAAGTGGTTCAATTCCTTTAGCCCTTGATGAGGCGTGGCGTGCTGGCCGCGTGGGCCCAGGCAGTACAATCGTAATTTGTGGTTTTGGTGGCGGTCTGGCCTGGGGAAGTGCAGTTTGGAAGTTGTAGTGATACGGACACTGTGCTTCGGATGTGTGGATGAGGATTGGTGTTCTCGGTGCCTCGTTGAGAACGGAAAGGAATACTCGTGAATAAATCAAATGTGAAATCGTTGCCATCCCGTGAAGATGTCAAGTTAGAAAACACTTGGGATCTTGCTAGTCTTTTTCATTCGGACTCAATGTGGGAAGAGTCGCTGGCAGCATGGGAAAAACGTATTCCCGAATATGATGCATTTGTTGGCACGCTCAAAACAGATGCCGCAAGACTTGCGGCGTGCTTGGCTTTTGATCTCGAGATGGAACGAGAAGGAGATCGGCTTGGAACGTATGCCCATCTTCGAGCTACTGAGGATCAAGCTGCACCAGACGCACAGCGAATGATAGGCCGATTTCAGCATGTTGCCACACGAGCGAATGAAAAAGCAAGTTTTATCCAGCCAGAAATCATGGCAATACCTTCAGAGACTCTGAGTGAATGGATAGAGCTTCCGATCTTGGATGAATACCGATTATTACTTGAACGATTGACTCGTACCCGACCACACGTGCTTTCTGAAAGTGAGGAAAAGATACTCGCCATGCAGGGAACATTCGCTGGTACTGCCGGCAAGGTGTTTCGTCAGCTCACGGACGCAGATATGAAATTTGGTACTGTAGTGAATGGAAGTGGAGAGCAGGTTGAACTCTCGAATGCAACATTCATCACATTACTTCACGATAGTTCTGCAGAGGTGCGGTGCACTGCTTTCAAAAAGTTTTATGAGCAGTATGAAAGTCATGCACATACCCTTGCGGCAACACTTTCTGGCTCCAATGAACGAGATGTCTATGCTTCTCGAGTTCGTAATTATTCGAGTGCGGTGGAAGCAGCACTTTTTGCAGATAACGTGCCACTTGCGGTGTACGATCAGCTCATTGCCGCGGTGCGAGAGCACTTGCCGGTGGTGCATCAATATTTCAGCCTTCGAAAACGAGTTCTAGGTTTGGATGCTATCCATCATTACGACTGCTATGTTCCTCTTGTGCCCGAGTTGGAACAACATCATTCCTGGGATGCAGCTGTTGATGTGATTCTTGAATCGCTCCAACCATTGGGAGGCACGTACTGCTCAGAGCTCGAGGGGGGGCTTAGGGGTAGATGGTGTGACCGCTATCCAAACAAAGGCAAGCAATCAGGGGCGTTTAGTTCGGGTACGTATGATTCTGATCCATATATCCTGATGAATTTCCAAGAAGAAGCGATTGAGCATGTTTTTACTCTTACGCATGAGGCTGGGCATTCTATGCATACGCGAATGTCGAGTAAGGCTCAACCATTCCAATATGCTGGCTACACGATATTTGTGGCAGAAGTAGCAAGCACATTTAACGAACAGCTACTCACGCGAATGCTTCTCCAAAAAGCAACATCACCGCAAGCAAAAGCAGCGATTATTTGTAGAGAGATTGATTCAATTCGATCAACAATTGTTCGTCAAACGATGTTTGCTGAATTTGAAAGACAAAGTCATGCTTTGGTCGAGTCGGGGGAGCCACTGACTCTTGACAGTATCCGTCAAACATACCGAGGCTTACTTGATGCATATTTTGGTTCCGATTTTGCAATAGATGATGAACTCGAGTTGGAGTGTCTCAGAATCCCACATTTCTATAGTGCGTTTTATGTCTACAAATATGCTACTGGTTTGGCTGCTGCTATTAGCCTAGCAGAGAACGTTGTAGAGGGTGGTGCAGCAGAACTTTCAGCCTACAAGAAGTTTCTTCAAGGAGGCTGTTCCAAGTGGCCGCTAGAATTATTGCGAGATGCAGGGGTTGATCTTGAAAAACCTCAGCCTGTTGCCACAGCATTGACACGATTTGCTGATCTTGTCAACGAGTTAGAGACGCTTCTTTAGAATGAACACAAAGGTGTTTTCTTTATAAGCTGCGAGCAAGCGAGATTAGTGTTCGTACAAGAGCACCTGTACCCCCTCCATCAATCCATGGTCTGGGTCTTTCTGCAAAGGCAGGGCCAGCAATATCGATATGAGTCCATGGGGTGTCTCCAACAAACTGCTCCAAGAATTTTGCTGCCGTTATTGCACCACCCCAGCGTCCATCTCCGACGTTTTTAATGTCAGCCACTTCGCTTTTGATTTGGCTGTCATATTCAGGGAACATTGGTAATTGCCATACGGGTTCACCCATGTCGTGGGCGGACTTTATTACGTGGTCGCAAAGAGATTGGTTGTTTGTGAATAGTCCTGCAACGTCTAATCCCAGTGCAACAACACAAGCACCAGTGAGCGTTGCGGCATCAATGATTCGTTTTGTATTCATGCTACGAACAACATCGAGGACATCGGCAAGCACAACCCGTCCTTCTGCATCCGTATTATGAATCTCAACCGTTGTCCCACTGCGAGCAGTAATAACATCCCCCAATTTGTACGCAGCTGACCCAGTCATATTTTCAACAAGGCCAATTGCAGCGACAAGATTAATTGGCAGCTTCATGGCTGCAATAGTAGAGGCAGCGGATAACATGGTGGCTCCTCCAGCCATGTCGCACTTCATATGCAGCATGCCATCAGGAGTTTTGAGAGAAAGTCCACCTGAATCAAAGGTGACACCTTTTCCAACGAGTGCGATGTCCGGTTGAGATGAGTCGTTACGGCCGTTGTAATGCATAAGCACAAGTCTTGGTGGCCGATAGCTTCCACGACCAACTGCAAGCATTGCTCTACAACCTTCTTGAGCAAGTTTTTTCTCATCCCAGACTTCAATTTCCATGCCTGTTTTACTTGCAGCGGCACGTGCATGCTCAGCAAATGATTCTGGGTAGAGATCATCAGGTGCTAGATTTACAAGATGACGGGCAAGGTTTACCCCGTCACCCAGCAGGCTGCCATTATGAACTGCATCTTTTTTTCCACTGATCCAAATCATCTTCCCAAAAGGCACTTGTTTCTTTTTTGATCTATAAAGGTCCTGCCCGATCATGCCAGACATTGCGCCAGCGACAGCCTGCTCCATTTGTGTGTCAGTCCAATGAGCATCCGCAACGAATGTAACTATTGAGCGAGGAGAAGTTGCTAATTGACGGGATGCGGATGACGCTGCTCGAAAAAGAACGCCTGCGTCAACGTGTTCACGTTTTCCAAGACCAACAATGAGGAGGTGTGAAGCGGTGAGCCCAGCAGGCTCAAAGAGTGATGTGCATTGGTAGCGTTCTCCTGATAGTTCGCCTTGTTCTATCAGCTTTGAGAGGAGCCCATTCGTTGCCTGATCGATCTCTGAAGCTTTCCCACGCCCAACATCACCCTCAGAAAGAAATACAACAAGTGCATCTGTTTGGAAGGAACTAAGATCGTGCTGAGTTGTAGTGTGTACACTCGACGCGTAATACTGAAACGAAGGTTCTTTTTTCATTATGCAATCCTTTTGGTATCTGCTTGTTGTAGTCATTTTATGTGCTGACGATAGTTCAATCGCCATGGATCGACTAATGTGAGAAGGACAGGGAGGACAACAAGATTTCCCAGTAGTCCTCCAATAAGTGTGAGGCAGGAGAGGGCGCCAAATGAAACAGTTGGAATAAAATCACTTGTAGTAAGCGCAATAAAGCCAACCACCAAAGCCAACGTTGAGAATATCATTGCCGTTCCTGCCGTCCGATGTGCCAATTGTATGGCATCACGGCATGTGTAGCCATCATCGAGGTGACGCCTGTAGGCAGCAATGAAGTGAATAGAACTATCGACAGATAACCCCATAGACACAGCCGCGATCATGGCAGTTCCCATATTAACAGCTACTCCAGACCAGCCAAGCAATCCTAGAACAAAAAAGATTGGTAGGGCATTTGGTATGAGTGCAACAATGCCAAGGATGAAGCTGCGAAATCCAATTGAGATTAAGCAATAAATTCCAGAGGCAGCAATCAGAAATGTGAACCACTGATCCAAAATCATCTGCCGAACAAGCTGAGATAGAAGAACGAAGAAACCAGTTACTTCTGCTGGCGGAATATTGCCTGAACCAGGGAATTGTTGTGATACAAGTGTTCGGACGTGTTGAATAATTACATGCTTGGCATCTGACGG